>NZ_CALPDH010000010.1:0-167297 GCF_943193215.1 Acetatifactor aquisgranensis
GGGACCAATTATTTCTTGACAAACTGGGGGTTCCAGCGTTCTGATGTTTTGAGTACTGATTATTCGACTTTTAGGTTTCTATATGGATTTTAAAATATTGATATCTGTCTGCGAAGTCCATTATATATTATGAACCTTGCCAAAACCTTGCCGAAACCTTGCTTTTTTCATGTTTTGCAAAAAGCCCTGTGCTGTCACAGGACTTTCCGAAACATGATTATAAATGTTGTGCCTACACTAGGGATGCTTTCCACTTTTATTTCTCCCTTATGTGCATTTACAAGTTCCTTTACAATGGCTAATCCTAATCCGTTCCCATCCGCCAGACGGGAATCATCACACTGATACATCCGTTCAAAAATATGAGGAAGATTGGACGGTGAAATTCCTATGCCATTATCCGTAACCGCAAGCTGAGCCTGACTTTCATTCTCTGTTATCCGTAAAGTCAGTTTATTTCCACCGCTGTGTGTTAAAATATTTTGAATTAAGTTATTAAGAATACGGATATATGCACGAACATCTATTTTCATAAAATATTCGTTTTCTGGAATATCAATATCATATTCAAAATGACTGTTCTCCAATGTGGGTATCCAGTCCGCCATAATATTACGAGTTAGTTCGTTTAAGTCAAGTTGTTCAAAATGATATACTTGTTCTCCTGCATCCAATTTTACCCACTCAAACAGAGATTCTACAAATTCCTTTAATTGATGTGCCTTTTCCGTGGCAATCTGAATATAAGTTTCTTTTTCTTCTCCTGCAACAAGGTTTTCAGTAACCGCTTCTAAATAGCCGACAAGAGAAGCTAACGGCGTTTTTACATCGTGTGAAAGGCTCGTCATAAGCCGCTTATATGCCTGTTCGGATTGTTGCTGCCGAATAAACTGTGATTGATTTGTAGTAGCAATTCTGTTGATGTCATAGCAAATTTGCTTTGTCATATCATTTTCTTTCGCCAGTACACGACGATTTAAGTTGCCTGCTTTTATATCTTCTAAAGCTTCCTTAATGACAGACAAACTTTCCTGTACCCGTCGTAATTTTATACTTAAAAGCAGTACACACACCAACGAAAGACATAATGCAACAAACAGAAATACATTACAATTCATATTATGCCTCCCCATTAAAACGATAGCCTATACCTCGGACGGTTAAAATATAAAAAGGATGCTCTGGGTCTGGCTCTATCTTTTTACGCAGTTTGCTGATAAAAGACATAATATTGCTGTCATCAAAAGCATATTCTTCTTCCCATACTTGGTTATAAATCTGTTTTTTTGTAAAAATGCTCCCCTTATTGGATGCCAAAAAACTAAGTAAGTCAAACTCCTTGCCAGTCAATTCTGCCCGTATCCCATTTATCTCAACAATACGGTTTACATTATCAATCGTCATTCCTTGAAATGTAAGCGTATCTGCATCAGGGCAAGAAACAGGATTAAATTGAGTGTACCGTCTAATCAACGAATTGACACGAGCCATCAATTCATTCAGACTAAATGGTTTTGTTAAGTAATCATCAGCCCCCATTCGCAATCCAGAAACCTTATCCTCCTCATCGCTTTTAGCAGTCAGCATAAGTATGGGCACATTGCTTGTCTGACGAATTTTCTGTAAGACTTGAAAGCCATCTAAATCTGGCAGCATAATATCAAGAATGATAAGCGAACAATCATCACTGTTTTCACTTGCAATCCTTAAACCTTCAGCTCCACTGTTAGCTATCATCGCTATATAATTTTCCTGTTCTACGCATTTCTTCATAAGAAAGCATAGCTCTTTATCATCGTCTATAATAATTACTTTATTCATTTTTCTTTTCCTTTCCATCATGTGTCCTGCCATCAATAAGTTTTTGGATATTCTGGGGAATATACCCAAACATATTAAACATCCCAATGTGTACGGTATCTATTATAGCCACTTGAACAAACTGTATCAATAGGGCAAATATGAACTCTCACCACCCAAACTAAACTGAAATATAACGCTTTTCCGCTTACACTATCAAGATTTCTGCTGATTTTTAAGGCATAAAACAAGAGGATAGGTATTCAATCCCTATCCCCCGTTTTGGGCTTTTTACGCTTTGCAGCTATACAAAAATAATCTCGTTATTCACAATCTTCCTTGCACACGCCCTTATGTTATTGAGCTTTCCCGTCCATTCTAAGGCGTTTTCTGCCTTTAACTGTTCCGTTGCCCTGTGCCTGTTTCATGTTCTCTATAAGCCTTTCAAAGCGTTCCTGCGCCTGTCTGTCAATGTCGGCAAGGTAGGCGTTCAGCCTGCCGCTTGTGAGAAGATTGGTGTATGTAACCCTGCGGTACTGCTTCAGATAGTCCAAGTGCCACTGTCCCCATACGCCTATCGGCTGTTCTTCTTCGGCGGGTACATTTAAGCACGGAATTAGATAATCACCTTGCCTTTCGTATTTGCCGCCCAGTTCCTCAAAAATCGTCTTTGCCATTGTCTGTTACCTCCACATTCATTTTTATTTTGAATGTCCGCAAAATCCGTCCTACATCTGTCCACCAGAGATTAGAGATAAGAGTATAGAGAATAGAGAATAGAGATAAGAACTTAGATAAAAGAGAGAGTAAGGAACAAGGGCAGTTCCTGAGAGAAAAAGGCACTCTCCCACGCCCTTATGGGAAATATGGGAATGTCATTCTTACGGATAGGGAACTGGAAACGCTGAAAAATGACTTTCCGGCAGATTACCTGTCCATGATAGAACATTTATCGGAATACATGGAATATTCAGGAAGAACATATAAAAACCATTTAGCAACTATGGAATGTTGGAAAAGAGCGGATTTGAAAAAAGAACGGAAAACAGGGACAGGGTATACTTATAACGGCAGTTTTAAGGAGGGTGACAGTTTATGATCGGTGCGGTTGTTGATGAAGTGCTGAAAGAAATGGAAAATGCCGCAAATGAGGGAAGAAAAGCGGCTGATGATTATATGGATACTGAAACGGGGTTTTTGATGTGCGGAAAATGCCATACAAGAAAGCAGAAAAAATCTCATTCTTGGGGGTGGAGCGTGTTGTCGGCTGTCTGTGTCAGTGTGCATCGGAGGAAATGGAAAGGGAGTGTGAAAAACACAGGGCGGAGGAAGAACTTCTGCATATCCGGCAGATGAAAAGCGCAGGATTGCAGGACAGCACTTTCTTTGATTATACATTTGCAAACTCTGACGAAACGCACCCATGCGCCAAATATGCACGCCGCTATGTGGAACATTTTGCAGAATTTCAGAAAAACGGGCAGGGGTTATTGTTCTGGGGCAACGTGGGAACGGGCAAGACATTCCTTGCAGGCTGTATTGCCAATGCGCTCATGGAGAAGAATATCCCTGTGCTGATGACCAGTTTCCCGAAACTGTTGAATGCACTCGGTGGGTTATACAGCGGCGAAAAAAATGAGTACCTGAAAAGCCTGAACCAGTACAGACTTCTTATCATTGACGATTTAGGAGTGGAGCGTGACACTCCCTATGTGCTGGAAACAGTTTATCTTGTGATTGATGAACGCTACAAAAGCGGGAAATCGTTTATCATTACAACAAACCTGTCACTGGAAGAACTGCGCAATCCGGCAGATTTGGAACATGGGCGCATCTATGACCGCATCATGGAGAGATGTGTTCCTGTTGCTTTTTCGGGGAAAAATTACCGGACAGACAAAGGAAGGAAGAACGTGGAGGATGCTGCGGGCAAATTGAGGGATGAACCGGCGTGAAATGCTGTTGAATTTGAGATAAAATAATGATATGATAAAGGCACAAAAAGGAAGGAATTAAGATATGGCAAATATATATGACGGGGCATTCTGGACAATATTAAATGACTGCAGGAAGCTGATAATCCCCGTAATCAATGAAATTTTCGGGGAAGCATATACAGGGGAGGAAGAAATCCGCTTTTTCCCCAACGAGCATTTTTTAGACCAGCAGGACGAAGCAGACAAGGAACGGATTACGGATACGAATTTTACGGTTTTTGGAAAAATACCAAAGAAATGTAGAGTGCGAAAGCAGTCTGCCGGACGGAAGAATCACCATAAGGCTTTTTGAGTATGATGCGCAGATAGCGCTTGATGAGGGTAAGGTTACGGAGGAAACGCTGACAGTGACATTTCCCAATACTGCGGTTCTGTATCTTCGGACTTACCAAAAAACACCGGATAAAATGAAATATGTGATTGTTACACCGGGCGGAACAGTTCAGTATGATGTGCCGATTATGAAAGTACAGGCGTATTCGCTGGACGATATTTTTGAAAAGAGGCTGCCGATGCTGATTCCGTTTTATATTTTTTCACATGAGAAAGGCTTTCCGGAGTATAATAGTAATGAGCAGAAACTGGTAGAATTGAAGGCGGAGTATCAGAAAATTTTAGAAAGGCTTGATGAACTGGAACAGCAGGGAGTGATCGGGGCGTTTGACAAACGCACAATCATAGAGCTTTCCGGCGATGTGGTTAAAGAGATTGCACAGAAATACGAGAATGTGCAGAAAGGCGTAGGTGATATGATGAGCGGAGCATTGATTGAAACAAGTGCAAGGACTATTTTAAATCAAGGAATAAAGCAAGGCATTAGTGAAACAAAAAAGCAGACAGCACTTAGGATGCTGAAAATGGGAAAGCTGACAATCGAGGAAATTGCAGAATGTTCTGAACTCAGCGTGGCAGAGGTAGAACAGCTTGCAGGACTTCAAACGGTGTAAAGCGATAATGTGGAAAATTTAATATTGCAGCCATTAAGCAGGGAATAACTGATGATTCAGATTTGTTTCCCTGTTTTTTTGCAGGAAAACGGAGGACAGCATGATGGATTCTAATTTCGCAGCATTACAACAGCTTCACAGCAGTTTACGGGTTGCCATATATTGCAGGCTCTCAAAAGACGATAACCTTGACGGGGAAAGCGCAAGCATACACAACCAGCGTGATATGCTGGAAACATGGTGTCAGGAGCATGGTTTTACCGTTGCGGGCGTGTATGCTGATGACGGGTATTCCGGTTTATACATGGACAGACCGGACTTCCAGAGAATGTTAGCCGACTGTAAACAGGGCAAGATTGATATTGTGGTGACTAAGGATATGTCAAGGCTCACCCGAAACAGCACACATTCAGGACAGCTAAGGGACGAATTTTTTCCAAAACATCATATCCGCTACATAGGCGTGACGGACGGCGTGGATATGGGGAAAGATGATGACCTTATCGCATTCCGCAGCGTCAATGGCGTAGATTTGAATTAGACTGGGATAATCTATCCAGGGAAGGACATCAGGTAAATATTAAGGCGATTTTTGTTGATAGTGATGAAGAAGGGACATATTCACCTTTTTGGTGTATCAGAGAGGCAATTGATGAAGATGATGTGAGCGAATATGTAATAACAAATGATGATTTACAGTAATTTGGATTTTATTATTTTCAGTATCTTAAAACTACGATTTCATGTTTATCTACTAGCAAGAAAAATGATTTAGCAAAAGATAGAAAGATTTTAGAAACTTACATTGAATCGCAGGAATATAAATTACATGATATCCAATGCCCAGTCCATAATAATCTTACCATAGATAAAATTGTAAAACAGCTTGAAGCAGCCAAAATAAATTCGCACGAATATATTTACAATATCGCACGAATAATATATAATGATAGCACGAAGGGAGGGAATGCCATGTCAATCACAGCTACAGAGTTGAAACAGAATTTAGGGAAGTACCTGTTGCTTTCCGTCAATGAAGATATATATATCACAAGGAACGGCAAGACGATAGCGAAGCTGACAAACCCGAACCAGAACAGGGTAGAAGTGGCGAAGTCATTGTTTGGAATACTGCCTATAGATGCAGATATTGAAGAGTCAAGGAAAGAAAGGCTGGATTCAAAATAATGAAGATACTCGTTGATACCAATGTGATAATCGATGCATTGACTGGAAGGGAGCCTTTCAGGGAGACGGCAGAGCAGATATTCATGCTTGCTGCCAACCAGACAGAGGATATGCATATCACAGCAAGTTCCGCAACAGACATATACTACCTGATAAGGAAGCATCTGCATAGTACGGATAAAGCGAAACATGCCATGGAGAAACTGTATGAGTTGTTTTATATCCTGGATGTTACAGCAGAAGACTGTAAGGATGCGCTATCGTCAGAAGTGAAAGATTATGAAGATGCTGTCATATCCTGTTGTGCCTTACACAATAAAATGGATTATATCGTGACAAGGAATGTCAAGGATTTTGAACAATCTAAAATCAAGGCGGTCTTGCCAGATGATTTCATGAAACTGATAATGAACGATGAAGAGTAATGTCTTAATTCCATAGTTCACATCCTCAAAAACTACCAATCTGCATCCAAATGCATTGAGGTAGTTTTTTATATTTTTTTCACATAGTCCAACTTATTGGACACCCTTATCTGTATAATAGTGTCTATAGGCTGGCAGACAGGCTCATTCCCATAAGATACAACCGAAAAAGAACTAATGTTCGATTCTGCTATTGACAAATACAAACATATGTTCTACAATAACGAACATGACAGGAACAGGCCTGCCATATAACAGAAGACCTATCCAGAATCATGCAAACGGTGTTGGCGCACCTCTGATCATAGATAGGCCTTGATACATAAAAACGGATAAACCGCTTGGATATATTAAATCATTTTCCGTGCTTCAAGTCAAGCAATTTCAAGCGGTTCAGCTGTGATTTCGGTGGAAATAGTTGTAAAAAGTATTCTGAAAGTGTTTTTCAGAGAAGTTGTTCCAGTAAAAGGAGAAGTAATGTAATTATATGTAATAGTGGATATATGAAGCGGAGGTGAAAGATAATTGGAGAATAATTTATGCAGAATTCAGTATGTGATTCTACATAACATGAGGAAACAAAAGGCAGTTCATCAAATGCGCTCCATGTCATGCAAAGAGATATGCGATATCATGGAAAACCGATTTAAGGTAACTACAATATATAAACACATCAGTATTCTGGAGAGGTATGGATATGTAGAAAAGGGAGCTAAGATTGAAAGGGCATATGGTTATATCTTAACAAAAAAGCGCTGGATATATTACCAATAATAGATGTAGAGGAGGAGACGAGTGATGAGCAATAGTACAGTAAAGAACAAATGTGGATTTTTGGCAATAGGAGCAGGTGGTGGTAATGTCTGTGTTCCATTTTATAAGGCAGGCTATCCGTCCCTATTCGTAAATTCAGCCAGACTTGACTTGGACAGCTTGACGGAAGTGGATGAAACGTATAAGTACCATATTCCAGGTGGTGAAGGGTGCAATAAGGACAGGAAGAAATCAAAAGAGTTGTTCCGTAAGGATATTGATAACATTATAAATGAAATCAAAGAGAAGCTGCCAGGGATTGAGTATCTGTTCATCATTGGGGCTGCTGGCGGTGGAACAGCTTCAGGTGTCCTTGCATCTATGAAACGGGTTGCTATGAATGAATTGGGTTTGAAAGCATGTATCATTGTCACGATATTGCCCAATACAAAGACAGAATCTGTAAGGGCATTGATTAACGCATATGAGACACTGGCAGAAATAGAGCAGTTAGATGAGGCTGGAATGACCATTATCCTTGACAATGACAAGAATGCAAACAAGATGCGGATAAATGAGATGTTCTTCTGCTATTTGGATGCACTGTTGACCAACAGTTCCAGTTCCGTGCTAGGGAATGTTGACAATGCGGAAGTTGAGGAAATGATTTCTACAACAGGGATGGCGATAATATCAAAGTTAGGGAAAGATAAGTCAGACACCCAACAGCTTATCAGTACATTCCGTAACAACATTTATGCTCCACTTGAGGATGATAAGATACTCAAGTATATAAGGCTGATCAATGCTGGGAATGGGAAGGATATCCAGACTGAGGATATCAATAGCGAAATCGGTACGCCTCTTGATACATTTATTGGCTATGAAGCAGATGCGACTATCTGCATTTTGGCAGGTTTATCACTTCCTTACACGAAAATGGACGAAATCAAAGAAATTATTGATTCTAATAAGGATGCGATAAAGCGTAACTTGACAGCACAAAGCAGAAACAAATTATCTGAAGGATTAGGATTCTTTGATGATATAGTTCCAGCAGATAAACCCCAAAATGAGAAGAAAAAGAGTTATAGGGATTTATTGTTTTGACTGAGTATAAGAGTTCGATATGAAAATATGTGTATTGGATAGTAGTTAGTAATTGCTATATGTGAGATAAAATAAAAGTAAAATATATTTAAACGATGTTCATTATATTTAAGAAATTTCTTGAACTTCATTTAAATTTATCTACGACATCCGTATAGCCATCTATGATGTCATATGCCTGGACACCTGGTGAAACGTAAAGAATTTGAAAAGTACTTAGAGAAGAACATTGAAATATGAAGTTGAAATAAGAGTCTGGATGTGGTAGTATAATATACTGTGTCAAAGGAAAAAAACACACGCCCGAATACAGTGAGGAATTATCGTGAAAGATATGAGTATAATATCCGGGATGTGATTGGGGACATGGTTATATCAGAGGTAAAGCCGATGCACTGTCAGAAAGTGCTTAATCTCATGGAAAACAGCTACAAAGGTTCTGCAATCGAGCAATGCAGAATTACTATGGCGAGTATGTTCTTCTACGCACAGGAAAATCAGATTATACCGATAAGCCTGGTCGTAAAATCAGTTAAAACGCCTAAGAAGATTGAAAAGAAGGTAAGGTTCCTTACCTTGGAAGAACAGGACAAGTTCTTGAAGGCGGCAGAAGGGACGGGCAATTATTGTCAGTTTGCTTTGATTTTGCAGACTGGCTTACGGACTGGTGAGATGATTGGGCTAAAATGGGAAGACATAGATTTTCGAAAAAGAACGGTCAGCGTCAACCGAACAATGGAATTTCGCTATGGTGACCAGGAGTTTCGTATCGGAGAGCCAAAAAGTAAAGCTGGCTACAGAACCATTCCAATGACGAAAGCTGCTTATGATATTTTGAAAGCAAAGGAAAAGGAAAGGCATGCGATAAAAGTACTGGACATCAGATACAAAGATTTTGTGTTTATTAATAGAAAGGGTATGCCGACTAAAAATTCCACCTATGATTCTGCAATATACAAGATAGCGGATAAAGCGGGTATCCCCAGATTTTCGATGCATACATTAAGGCACACCTTTGCTACAAGAGCGATAGAAGCAGGAATGAAACCTAAAACCCTTCAGGAAATACTCGGTCATGCAAATATAGGGGTAACAATGAACCTGTATGTACATATAACCGAGGATGAGAAAGAAAAGGAAATCAAGAAGTTCGAACAGGCATTCAAGATTGGCTGATGGTGCGGAAATGGTGCGGAGGCCGACTGGAAAATGCTTGAAACCCTTGAAAATAAAGGAGATGTGAGATTATTATGAAATTAGGAATCGTCGGCCTGCCGAACGTAGGAAAGAGCACATTATTCAATTCACTGACAAAGGCCGGGGCAGAATCGGCCAATTACCCTTTCTGCACCATCGACCCGAACATCGGAATCGTCGCCGTGCCGGATGAGCGCATAAAACTGCTGGGAGACATGTACCAGTCAAAGAAAGTCACCCCCGCCGTGATAGAGTTCGTGGACATCGCCGGTCTGGTAAAGGGCGCTTCCAAAGGCGAGGGCCTGGGCAATCAGTTCCTGAGCAATATTCGCGAGGTGGATGCCATCGTCCATGTGGTCAGGTGCTTTGAAGATGCGAATGTAATACATGTGGATGGCAGCGTGAATCCTCTGCGGGACATCGAGACCATCAATCTGGAGCTGATTTTCTCCGATCTGGAGGTGCTGGAGAGGAGGCTGTCAAAGGTTTCCAAGGCTGCCAGAATGGACAAGACCTGCGCCAAGGAACTGGCCCTGCTGGAGCGGATCAAGGAGCATCTGGAAAGCGGAAAGCCGGCCAAGACCCTGGAGGCTGCCGATGAGGACGAGCTGGCGCTGCTGCGGGAATACAATTTCCTGACCTGCAAGCCAGTCATCTACGCCGCGAACGTGGCGGAGGAGGATCTGGCCGATGACGGCGCCTCCAACCAGAAAGTGGCGGATGTCCGCAAATTCGCGGAGGATGAGAACAGCGAGGTGTTCGTCATCTGCGCGCAGATCGAGCAGGAGATTTCCGAGCTGGACGATGACGAAAAAGCAATGTTCCTGGAGGATCTGGGGCTTTCGGAGTCCGGGCTGGAGAAGCTGATCAAGGCCAGCTACCATATTTTGGGCCTTATGAGCTTCCTGACGGCAGGCGAAGATGAGACCAGGGCGTGGACCATCAAAATCGGCACGAAAGCGCCCCAGGCTGCCGGAAAGATTCATTCTGACTTCGAGAGAGGCTTCATCAAGGCAGAGGTGGTCAATTATAAGGATCTGCTGGAGCAGGGCTCCCTTGCCGCCGCCCGGGAAAAGGGGCTGGTGGGTATGGAGGGCAAAGAGTATGTAGTGAAAGACGGAGATGTCATCCTGTTCCGCTTCAATGTGTAATGAGAGAAAGGAAATAGCTTATGAATGTTGGCGATATCGCGTTTCCGAATCTGGGAATCTATCTGAGGGATGTGCCGAAGTCTTTCAGCGTGTTTGGCTTCAGCATTGCCTATTACGGCCTGATCATCGGCATCGGCGTGCTCTGCGGCATCCTGATGGCGGCGCACATGGCCAAGGTGAGCGGCCAGAATCCGGACGATTACTGGGACTTCGCAATCTATGCCGTCGTTTTTTCCATCATCGGGGCGCGCATCTATTATGTGGTGTTCGCGTGGGATTACTATAAGGACAATCTTCTCGGTATTTTCAATACGCGTAACGGCGGCATGGCCATTTACGGCGGCGTCATCGCCGCGTTCATCACCCTGTTCGTCTACGGCAGGATAAAGAAGAAAAATCCTCTCCTGATGGGGGACACCTGCATGCCGGGGCTGATTCTGGGACAGGCCATCGGCCGGTGGGGGAATTTCATGAACCGGGAGGTCTTCGGCGAATATTACGACGGCCTGTTTTCCATGCAGCTTCCCATAGACGCGGTGCGGGTCAGGGACATTTCCGAGAACATTGCGGCCCGCATCCCGGAGGGCGCCAACTATATCAATGTACATCCCACCTTTCTGTATGAGAGCGTGTGGAACCTGCTGGTGCTTGCCGCGATTCTCTGCTATTGGAAGCATAAAAAGTTCGACGGGGAGATATGCCTGCTCTATCTGGGGGGCTACGGACTGGGGAGGTTCATCATCGAGGGCATCCGCACCGACACCCTCTTCATTCCCGGTACACAGGTTCCCGTGTCCCAGGTGCTGGCGCTGTTGATGCTGGTCTTCGCGATAGCGGTTGACATCGCGGTGAGGCAGAAGAAAAAGGCTGGCGCAGGGTCAAAATAAAGACGAAATTACGTGAACAGGTCTGCTGATTTCCGCTATGGAGACAGTCGGGCCTGTTCTTTCGACAAAAAAGTTTACGAATTGACATAAGAGCTTTATAAACCTTTAAAAATTTTATAAGGAAGCCGAAAACTATATCTTGTGTGAAGATGCTGTTAATGGAACAATATATTGTGTTTCATTTTCGGCATTTTCTTTTTTGTTGTCCTAAAATCCGTTTGGAATCCCAATCGCACAAACTTTCGGCTTGTCAAATGATGAATTATATATTAAAATCAATAACGTAGTGGGATGGATATGGCATGAAAACCCATAAAGTGGGATGAAAGACCAAAAAAGGGTTGGAATGCGCAGTCCCGTGGCGGTTCCGGCTTTGATGGGTGGTGATTGCTTTTGTTCATGGGCAGATACAATCATACAATCGACCCCAAGGGCAGGCTGAGTATTCCTTCAAAGTACCGGGAAGTCCTGGGGGATGAATTCGTGGTATCAAAGGGGATGGACGGCTGCCTCTTCGTGTATGCCAACGAGGAATGGAAAGTCTTCGAGGAAAAGCTGGCGTCCCTGCCGCTGATCAACCCGGAGGCCAGGCAGTTTGCAAGATTCTTCCTCTCAGGGGCCCAGTCAGTGACCGTGGACAAGCAGGGACGTATCCTGATGCCCCAGGATCTGCGGGATTTCGCAGGTCTGGAAAAGGATGTGGTGCTGGCCGGTATGGGAGGCCGCATTGAGATCTGGAGCCTTGAGAGATGGAACGCGAACAGCGAATCCGTGGACATAGGTGCCATATCCCAGGGCATGATGAACTTAGGCCTGACTATCTAAGGAGGAGCATCCATGGAATTCAGACACTACTCCGTGCTTTTGGAGGAGACCATTGAACAACTTCATGTGAAGCCGGACGGTATCTACGTGGATGGGACCCTGGGGGGCGGCGGACATGCCCTTGAAGTGTGCAGAAGGCTCGGGAACGGGCATCTCTACGGCATCGATCAGGACGGCGAGGCTGTCTCGGCAGCAAGGGAGCGCCTTTCCTCTTTTGCGGACAAGACCACTTTCATCAGGGAGAATTACTGCAACATGAAAGCCGCGCTTGCCGCGGAGGGTGTGGAAAAGGCGGACGGCATCGTAATCGACCTGGGCGTATCCTCCTACCAGTTCGACAATCAGGAAAGGGGCTTTTCCTACCGCTTTGACGCGCCCCTTGACATGCGGATGGACCGCAGACAGACTCTGACGGCGAGGGACATCGTAAACGGCTATCCGGAGAGCGAGCTCTTCCGCATCATCAGAGATTACGGAGAGGACCGCTTTGCGAAAACAATCGCGAAGCACATAGCAAAAGCAAGGGCGGACAAGCCCGTCGGGACTACTTTCGAGTTAAATGAAATCATCAAAGCCGCGATTCCGGCGAAAATGCGCCAGAACGGACATCCCTCCAAACAGACTTTCCAGGCCATACGCATTGAGTGCAACAGGGAGCTGGAGGTGCTTCGGAATTCACTGGATGATTTTATCGAGATACTGAATCCGGGAGGAAGGCTGTGCATCATTACTTTCCATTCCCTGGAGGACCGCATTGTAAAGACTGCTTTTAAGAAAAATGAGAACCCCTGCACCTGCCCCCCGGAATTTCCCATGTGCGTGTGCGGTAAGGTCTCAAAGGGGACTATGGTGACGAAGAAGCCGATTCTCCCTGGGGAGAGGGAACTTACAGAGAACAGCCGTTCTAAAAGCGCGAAGCTGCGTGTGTTCGAACGTGCATAGAGACAGGAAGACCATAAGGACATCAATCAAATAAGACAAAGAAAGCGGGTATTGAAATGGGCCAGAATAGAAGGAACTATCGGCGGAATACATACGAAGAAAACAGAAGGGCGTACCTGGGAAGGAACCGCGATGAGTACGTCTATGGAAATGCAGTCAGGAAAATCAGTCCACAGGAGGAATGGGAGCAGACACCGGCGAAAAAAGTGAATCCCGGCGTGCGCAAGAACAGGGAGAAAGCGAGGCACATGAGCGCAGGCTATGTCATGTTCCTGGCAGTAGCCCTCTGCGCGGCGGCATTCATCCTGGTGAATTATATTCAGCTGCAGTCCGAGCTGACCACCCTGACAAAGACAGTGGCCGACAAGGAGAGCGAGCTGAATATTCTCAAACTTTCCAACGATGAGGATTATAACCGAATCATCAGCAGCATCAATCTGGAAGATATCAAGCGCGTGGCCATCGGAGAGCTGGGCATGGGCTATGCCAAAGAAGGGCAGATCGTGGAATATGAGAACGAGGAAGGCGATTACATGCGCCGGGTGACGGAAAGCAATAAATAGGAGTGCAGCGTGAAGAACAGAAATGTCAAGAAGTTTTCAATCAAAATGCAGAAAAAGCTGGTGGTTCTGTTCATCCTGCTGTTATTTCTGTTCATCGGCCTGATTATCCGGCTGGTGTGGATTACGAGAGAAAATGAGACGGATTACCAGAAGCAGGTTCTGTCCCAGCAGCAATACACATCCACCACCATCCCCTTTAGACGGGGAAATATCCTGGATGTGAAAGGGACCAGGCTTGCCACCAGCGAGAAGGTGTACAATCTGGTCATTGACGCCAAGGTCATGAATTACAGGTCTCAGTACCTGGAGCCGACTCTGAAGGCGCTGGGCGATAACTTCGATCTGGACATGACAGCCATCAGGGCCCATGTGACCACCAACAAGAAATCTTCCTGGTATGTGCCTTTGAGACAGCTGACCTATGAGGAAATCAGCGGGTTTCAGGAGGCCCAGCAGGCGGACTCCAATATACAGGGAGTCTGGTTCGAGGAGGAGTACAGGCGCATATACCCCTATGGTTCTCTGGCGTCGGATGTCATCGGCTTTTCCGACAGGGACAATATGGGAAGATATGGATTGGAGGAATACTATAACGATACGCTTAACGGCGTCAACGGAAGAGAGTACGGCTATCTCAACGATGATCTGACATTAGAGCGCACCGTGAAATCCGCGGTGGACGGCTACGACCTCCATTCCACCATCGATGCCAATCTGCAGATGATGGTGGAGAAATATTTAAAGCAGTACAATGATGAGCAGACGGATGCTTTCACAAAGGGAAACGGCGCGGAGAACGTGGGCTGTGTGATGATGGATGTCAACACGGGGGAAGTGCTGGCCATGGCGAGCTACCCGCCCTATGACCTGAATGACGTGCGGAATACGGACAGTCTGCTGGGCACCAGGTTGCTGGAGGAAATCACCAACGCCGCGGGCTATAAGGAGATCAGGAAGACGGACACCGTCATCACCGAAGAGGTGCTGGCTTCTTTGAGCGAAGAGCAGCTGTATGTGAATCTGAATTATCTGTGGCAGAATTATTGTATCACCGGCACTTACGAGCCGGGTTCCACGGCCAAGCCCTTTACGGTGGCCTCGGCGCTGGAGGACGGCGTCATTTCACCGGATCTGAACCTGGAGTGCAACGGCGTCATGGAAATCGGCGGATATGACATTAAATGCCATAACGGGCCGGAGGGCTGGCTGACCCTGGAGCAGGCAGTGGCGAATTCCTGCAACGTGTCCATGATGAAGATCGCCCAGCTTATGGGGACGGATGAGTTCTGTGAGTTCCAGCAGATTTTCAACATCGGCCTGAAGACGAACATCGACCTGGCAGGAGAAGCGAGGACGGCAAACCTGGTCTATGTGGCGGACAATATGGGGCCGACGGATCTGGCCACCAACAGTTTCGGCCAGAATTACAACGTGACCATGATCGAGATGATCGCGGGCTTCTGCTCATTGATTAACGGCGGTTATTATTACGAGCCCCATGTGGTGAACAAGATTACCAATTCAAACGGCGCCACAGTGCAGAACATCGAACCCAGGGTCCTGAAGCAGACGGTATCGGAGTCCACCTCCGAGCTGATCAGGCAGTACTGCAGGGCTGTAGTGGCATACGGAACCGGCGTGACAGCCAGACCGGCGGGGTACATGATAGGCGGCAAGACCGGAACGGCGGAGACTATAGATCCGAATACGAACAAACGTTCCGAAACGGAGCATGTGGTATCCTTTATCGGATATGCTCCGGCGGATGATCCGCAGATTGCGATATATGTAGTGGTGGACAGGCCCAATTCCGACAAGCAGGGCAATGCCAGATACGCCACGAAGATTGTACGCAATATTCTGACAGAAGCGCTGCCCTATCTGAATATCTTCATGACAGAGGAAGTCTCGGAGGAGGAGAGGCAGGAACTGGAGGCGCTGCAGCTGTCGATTACCAGCCAGTATACCCAGACCCCTGAGAGCGGAGAGGAACCGGAAAACGGCGAAGGCGCAGAGGGAAACCAGACGGGCCAGGAAGGAAACAATGGAACTGGCGGGGAAGGGAACGGCGGAACCGGCAGCGAGGGCGGCCAGGAGGGGAACTCGCCAGAAGGCGGACAAGGCGCTGCGGAACAGCCCTGGATGGCTTACCCGATCGATCCCGAGACCGGCTACCGTGTGGATCCTGCTACGGGCAGGTCCTATGATGCCCAGACCGGAGCGCCCATCGATCAGGGAGAATCGGTGCCGGATCCCGGCATCCCGGTCAATCCGAATCTGCCCGTGAATCCCAACATGGAGTAAAAGCCCAGGCATAACCTCAAAGAGACAGGAATAAAGTATAGTAACACTTATTCCTGAGGCATACATGCTGACAGACAACAATAAAATATTCCACAGAAAGAAGATTCTGACCATCTTCCTTGTCTGTACCGGCATTTTCCTGGCGCTGTTAGGGAGGCTCGTCTATCTGTGCGTGTGGGAATCGGAGCATTACTCCGCCATGGCCACGCAGCTGCATGAGAGGGAGCGAAGCATCAAGGCGGCCAGGGGCCGCATCCTTGACCGGAACGGCATAGTACTGGCGGACAACAGGACAGTGTGCACCATATCTGTCATCCATAACCAGGTGGAGGATCCGGAGAAAGTCATCGAAGTCCTCAGCCGCGAGCTGGAGCTCTCGGAAGACTACGTGCGGGGGCGCGTGGAGAAGTATTCCGCCATGGAGCGTGTCAAGAGCAATGTGGATAAGGAACTGGGAGACAGAGTCCGGGAATACGATTTGGCCGGAGTCAAGGTGGATGAGGACTACAAAAGATATTATCCCTATGATGACCTGGCCAGCAAGGTGCTGGGCTTTACCGGCGGCGACAATCAGGGAATCATCGGACTGGAGGTGGTCTATGACGAATACCTCCAGGGAGAGCCGGGAGAAATCCTGACCATGACGGACGCCAGGGGCATTGAGGTGGAAGCGGCGGGAGAACGGCGGGTGGAGCCGGTGAGCGGACTGGATTTACATATCAGCCTTGACTGCAACATTCAGTCCTATGCTGCCCAGCTTGCCCGGCAGGCTATGGCCACAAAGGAGGCGGACAGCGTGTCCATTCTGGTGATGAATCCCCAGAACGGAGAAATTTACGCCTGCGTCAATGTGCCGGAGTTCGACTTGAACAATCCCTTTGAACTGCCGGAGGGGACGCCGGAAAATATCAGTGAGGAGGAGTCCCGGAATATTTTGAACGGCATCTGGCGCAACGGCTGCATCAATGATACATACGAACCGGGATCTACTTTCAAAATCATCACGGCTGCGGCAGGCCTGGAGGCCGGAGTGGTGACCACGGAAAGCAATTTCAGCTGCCCGGGCTTCATCGTAGTGGATGACAGAACGATTCACTGCCACAAACGGGCAGGGCATGGGAGCCAGAACTTCACGCAAACGATGATGAACTCCTGCAATCCGGCTCTGATTTCCGTGGGGCTGCGGCTGGGTATCGACAATTATTACAGCTATTTTGAAAAATTCGGCCTGAAAAAGATGACCGGTGTGGACTTGCCGGGAGAGGCCGGGACTATCATGCATAGGAAAGAGGACATGGGCAATGTGGAGCTCGCGACAGTGGCTTTCGGCCAGTCCTTTCAGATTACGCCCATACAGCTTTTGACTACGGTTTCCTCCGTCATAAACGGAGGCAGGCGGATCACGCCCCACTTTGGCATACAGACAACGGATGCCCGGGGGAATGTGGTGGAACGCTTTGAGTACCCTGTGGCCACGGAGATCGTATCCGGAGAGACCAGCGCTACCATGCGGGGAATCCTGGAAATGGTGGTGCAGGAGGGGAGCGGCTCCAACGGCAAAGTGGAGGGTTTCAGGATAGGGGGCAAGACCGCCACCAGCCAGACACTTCCCAGAGGAAGCGGACGCTATATCGCTTCTTTCATCGGCTTTGCGCCGGCGGACGATCCTCAGGTAATCGCTATTGCCATTGTGAACAATCCCCAGGGAGTGTACTATGGTAGTCAGGTGGCTGCACCAATCGTGCGACAGCTTTATGAGAATATTCTTCCCTATCTGGGCATAGAATGACCTTATGATTTGTGAAAGGTATGACAAATGGGCAAAATCAGTATTACAGCAGTCATGTTTTCTTTCTTTGTCAGTTCCCTTTTGGGGCCGATGCTGATTCCTTTCCTGCGATGGCTGAAATGCGGCCAGATGGTCAGGAGCGACGGCCCTGCCGCCCATCTGAAGAAGATGGGTACTCCTACCATGGGAGGCGTACTGATACTGTTCAGCGTGACAGCCACCTCCCTGCTGTTCATAAAGGATTATCCCAGGATAGCGCCGGTGCTGCTGCTGACAGTGGGATTCGGGCTGGTAGGGCTCATGGATGATTACATAAAAGTGGTATGCAGGCGTTCCATGGGGCTTTCGCCATGGCAGAAGCTGTTAGGGCAGCTGCTGGTCACCGGCATCTTTGTCTGGTATCTGACCTGTTATACGGATGTGAGCCTTGCCATGAAAGTGCCTTTTCTGCCTGGCAGATATCTGGATTTCGGTGTCTGGAACATACCCATACTGTTTTTCGTCACATTGGGAACGGCGAACGGTACGAATTTCACCGACGGGCTGGACGGACTGGCGGGAAGCGTCACCTTGATGGTGGCGGTGTTCTTCTCCGTGGCGGCAATCGGCTCTTCGGCGGGGATAGAGCCTGTGACATGCGCCGTGGCCGGGGCGCTGATGGGATTTCTGCTTTTCAATGTCCATCCGGCGGCGGTCTTCATGGGAGATACCGGTTCCCTGGCGCTGGGAGGGTTCGTGGCGGGCTGCGGCTACATGCTGCAGATGCCGCTTTACATAGCGATTATCGGCATTATTTATCTGGTGGAGGTCTGCTCCGTCATCCTGCAGGTGGGATACTTCAGGATGAGCGGAGGAAAGCGGATTTTCCGCATGGCGCCCCTGCATCATCATTTTGAGCTCTGCGGATGGTCGGAGACGAAAATCACGGCGCTGTTCACCATCATTACAGCATTGATGTGCCTGGTGGCCCTGCGGGCCATGTAAGACACATGTGACGGGAAGTCAGAAAGGAAACAGAGATGAAATCTGGGGAGAAATTCCGGGGAATGAAACGTCAGGGCATAAAGTGCCTTGTGATCGGCTCCGGCCTGAGCGGAGTCAGCGCGGTGGCCTGCCTGGAAAGCATGGGGGCCGAAGTCATATTGTATGACAGCAATGAGAAACTGACGGAAGAATCTTTGAGGGCGCTTCTTCCTGCGGAGAGCAAAGCGGCCTGCGTGGCGGGGGAACTGCCGGATTCATATCTGCAGGACGTAGAGACTGTGGTGCTGAGCCCCGGTGTGCCCACGGATATTCCGCTGGTGAACCGTCTGCGGGAGAGCAGAATGGAAGAAGGGCATTCCATGGAAATCATCGGAGAGATTGAGCTTGGTTTTTGGCAGGAGAAAGGCAGAATAGCCGCCATTACGGGTACCAACGGCAAGACCACCACCACTACGCTGGTGGGCGAAATCATGAAGGCGCACCTGGGAGCGGAGAATGTGTTCGTGGTGGGCAATATCGGCAACCCCTACACTGCGGAGAGCAAAAAGACCACGGAACAGTCCGTGACAGTGGGGGAAATCAGTTCTTTCCAGCTGGAGACCACCCGCACGTTCCATCCGGCAGTCTCGGCAATCCTGAATATCACGCCGGATCACTTGAATCGCCATCACACCATGGAGGCCTACATAGCGGCGAAAGAGAACATCGCTGCAGCGCAGACAAAAGATGACATATGTGTCTTAAATTATGAAAATAAATACACGAGACAGTTCGGGGAGAGATGCCCTGCCAGAGTGGTATATTTTTCTTCTGCAAGGGAGCTGGAAGACGGCTATTATCTAAAGGGAGACAAAATATTTAAGAGTATTTCCGGCAGCGGGCAGGAGCTCATGGACATCCACAGTGACATGAGACTGGTAGGCCTGTGCAATGTGGAGAATGTCATGGCTGCCATTGCCATCGCACAGGGGATGGGAGTGCCCATGGACACGATTCTGGGCGTCATCAGGGAGTTCAGGGCCGTGGAACACCGCATTGAATTTGTGGCCACGAAAGCGGGAGTGGACTATTACAATGACTCCAAGGGGACCAACCCCGATGCGGCCGTCCAGGGAATCCGCGCCATGAACAGACCCACGATTCTGATTGGCGGGGGGTACGATAAGAACAGCGAGTATGACGAATGGATTGAAAGCTTTGAGGGGAAAGTGAAATGGATGGTGCTGATCGGCCAGACAAAAGAAAAAATCGCGGAATGCGCCAGAAAGCACGGCTTTGAAAACATCCGTTTCGCGGATACATTTGAGGAATGTCTGAAACTGTGCACCAGTCTGGCCGAAAGCGGCGACGCGGTGCTTCTCTCACCGGCCTGTGCCAGCTGGGGGATGTTCTCCAATTATGAGGAGCGGGGGCGCCTTTTCAAGGAATACGTGAATCAGTTGTAGAGGGGTATATGGATGAGGGCACAGGTAAGACATAGACGGAAGAGAAAAGAGCAGTCGGAATATTTTTTTGACTACAGCCTCTTATTCGTTGTGCTGTTCCTGCTGGGCTTCGGTTTGGTGATGATTTATTCGGCCAGTTCCTATGAAGCATTCCAGAGTTACGGGGAAACTACATATTATATGAAGAGACAGCTGATAGCCATTGTAATCGGCATGGTGATGATGATTGTGGTGGCGAATATTCCCTATCATTTCTGGGAGCGGTTCGCGCTGTTGGGGTACCTGATATCCATGGCGCTGGTGCCTGTGGTGCTGACGCCCCTGGGGGTGGAGTCCCACGGAGCCAGGCGCTGGATCAAGATTCCCGGCATCGGGCTGAATCTGCAGCCGGCGGAGGTGGCGAAGCTGTGCCTGATTCTCTTTCTTGCGGTGATGGTATGCAAAATCGGAAAGAATGTGCGCACCATGAAGGGCTTCATCCTCATGGTTGTCCTGCCTATCCCCGTGGTGCTGGAAATCTATCTGATTACCAGGAACCTGAGCTCCGCCATCATCATCATGGGAATTTCAGTGCTGATGGTATTCGTGGCAAGTCCTGACTACAAGAAATTCATTGTCATGGGCGCTTTGGTAGTGGCAGCGGCGGCGCTGGTAGTGTTCCTGGCGGTATCCTCCACACAGAACGCCGCGGAGGGGGAGGAGGTGAACTTCCGTTTTGGAAGAATCACCGCATGGCTGGATCCGGAGAGCGATGCGGCGGGCACAGGCTTCCAGACTTTGCAGGGCTTGTACGCCATCGGCAGCGGCGGCGTCTGGGGCAAGGGGCTGGGGCAGAGCATGCAGAAGCTGAACTACCTGCCTGAGGCCCAGAATGATATGATCTTCTCCATTATCTGCGAGGAACTTGGGCTTTTCGGAGCCATTGCCGTCATCATCATGTTCGTCATGCTGCTGTGGCGGATGATGGTCATCGCCAACAACGCGCCGGATCTGTTCGGAGCCATGCTGGTGGTGGGCGTCATGGGACATATCGCCATACAGGCCATCCTGAACATCGCCGTGGTGACCAACAGCATCCCCAACACGGGAATCTCTCTTCCCTTTATCAGTTACGGAGGCTCCTCAGTGATGTTTTTGCTGATAGAAATCGGGCTGGTCTTAAGCGTGGCAAGGCGGATACAGTTAAAGGAACTGTAAAACAAGGCAGCTTTTCGCATGCTTTTTCAGGAACCGGGATGGGACAAGGTACGCTTCCGGCGTTTCCCTCATAGGATAGAATATCCAAAAACTTGAGCCGGATGGTGCTTTATGGATTCTATTCGTATTCAGGGCGGTATTGCCCTACAGGGAAAAGTTCGTGTACAAGGTTCTAAAAATGCTTCGCTGCCTGTGCTGGCGGCTACGCTGCTTGTGGGAGAGGAGTCTCTTATCAGGAATTGTCCCAGAATAGCGGATGTATACTCCATGATCAGCCTCTTGAAGAGCCTGGGCTGCAGCGTACACTGGCAGAAGAGGGGCATTGCCGTGGACTCGTCACAGGTGCGCAGGGCCGAGATGCCCAAAGACGCGGTGAAAGGGATGCGTTCTTCCCTCTGTCTTTTGGGAGCGCTGATCGCAAGATGCAGCGAGGTGGTCATGGAGCATCCGGGAGGATGTGTCATAGGAGAACGTCCCATCGATCTGCATCTGTCCGCGCTGAGGCAGATGGGGGTGGAGTTTACAGAGGAAGAGGGATGCCTGCGAGCCGTATCTGACAGGCTGCATGGAGCGGATATCGCTTTGCCGTTCCCTTCTGTGGGGGCTACCGAGAATATAGTCCTGGCAGGGGTGATGGCGGAGGGCGATACCGTGCTCGAGGGGGCAGCCATGGAACCTGAGGTTTCCGCATTGTGCCTGTTCCTGCAGCGGTGCGGCGCGTGGATCGAGGGCGTCGGGACTGACAGGCTGGTGATTCACGGCGGACGGCGGCTGTATGGAACCGATTTTACGGTGCCGGCGGACCGGATTGTGGCGGGGACTTATCTGTTCGGCTGCATCGGCGCCGGGGGCAACGTGCTTCTGGAACAGGCCCCTGAGGAAGAGATGCGGTCGGTGCTGGAGGCTGCAGAACAGATGGGCGGGCGCGTATATGCCTCCAGGGAGGGCATCTATGTACAGGCTCCCGCGAGGCCCGCAGCCATAGAACTGGTCACAGCGCCCTACCCGGGCTTCCCCACGGATCTCCAGTCAGTGGTGCTGGCGGTGGAGACAAGGGGAAAGGGACGCAGCCGTATCCGGGAGCGTATCTTTGAGAACCGTTTCCGTGTGGTGGAGGAGCTGGAAAAGATGGGGGCTTTGGTGGAAGCGGACAGTCCTGAAAGCGTGCTGGTCCACGGTGTGGAGACGCTGCAGGGCGCTCATGTGGAGGCCAGGGAACTGCGGGGCGGCGCCGCTTTGGTGGTGGCCGGGCTGATGGCGGAGGGAGAGACCTTTGTAGGGGGATGTCCCTATATCTACCGGGGATATGAAAACATTGGCAGGGATTTCAGAGAATTAGGAGCGCGTGTGGCAAGTGTTTAGGAAAAGCAGAGTGAGTATCTGTATTTTACTGGCGATTCTGTTCCTGGCCGCGGCCGGGGCAGCGGGCTATGTCAAAAAGACATATACCATTCAGACGGTTTACGTGGAGGGGAATGTCCATTATACAGAGGAAGAGATTAAGGCAATCGTCATGAAAGGGCCTTTGGGGGACAATTCCCTCTATCTTTCCCTGAAATACAAAAACAAGGGGATAGAGGGCATTCCCTTTGTGGACGTGGTGGACGTGGACATCCTCTCTCCGGATACGGTCAAGATTATCGTGTACGAGAAGAGCCTGACAGGCTGTGTGCGGTATCTGGACACTTACATCTATTTCGACAGGGACGGCTATGTGGTGGAGAGTTCCAGCATCAAGACGGTGGGTGTGCCCCAGATTATGGGCCTGCAGTTCGACTATATGGTCACAGGGGAAAAGCTGCCGGTGGGAAATGAGGAGATTTTCAACAGCATCCTGAACATTACCCAGATGCTGCAGAAGTACGAACTGGCATCGGACAAGATATATTTTAACAAATCCGGGGAGATTACCCTCTATTTTGAACAGGTCAAGGTCTCTCTGGGGAATGAGCCCGCTGCGCTGGAGGACAAGCTGATGATTCTCCCCGGGCTCCTGTCCAACCTGGAGGGGAAGAGCGGTACGCTGCAGATGCAGACCTATGACGCGGACAGCGGGAAATATGTTTTCAAGCCTGAGTGAACGCCGATGATTCTTTTACCTAATAATTGGAGTTTTTTGAAGAAAACAGTTGATAAATTTGAAAAATGATTATATGATAGTAAATATGGTAATGAAGACGGAAAAAAGGAGGGCATATCTTTGCTTGAAATTAAGACGAACGATGCTGAATCTGCTGCCAAGATTATAGTAGTCGGTGTTGGAGGCGCAGGTAATAATGCTGTAAATAGAATGATTGACGAACAGATTGACGGTGTGGACTTCGTGGGAGTCAACACGGATAAGCAGGCTCTGCAGCTGTGCAAGGCGCCGATGCTCCTGCAGATTGGGGAGAAGCTGACGAAAGGTCTTGGAGCCGGAGCGAAGCCGGAAATCGGTGAGAAGGCTGCGGAGGAGAGCGCCGAGGACATCTCTGCCGCACTGAAAGGAGCGGATATGGTGTTCGTCACCTGCGGTATGGGGGGCGGCACGGGAACCGGCGCTGCGCCCGTGGTGGCCAAGCTGGCAAAGGATATGGGCATCCTTACGGTGGGCGTGGTGACCAAACCTTTCCGCTTCGAGGCCAGGACGCGCACGGTGAACGCCCTCAGCGGCATTGAGCGCATCAAGGAGAATGTAGATACATTAATCGTCATACCGAATGATAAATTACTGCAAATCGTGGACAGGCGCACTACCATGCCGGAGGCGCTTAAGAAAGCGGATGAGGTGCTGCAGCAGGCGGTACAGGGCATCACGGACCTGATCAATCTGCCTGCCATCATCAATCTGGACTTCGCGGATATCCAGACCGTCATGAAGGATAAGGGTATCGCGCATATCGGCATCGGTGAGGGCAAGGGCGACGACAAGGCTTTGTCGGCTGTGAAGATGGCAGTGGAGAGCCCTCTGCTGGAGACTACCATCAGCGGAGCCACGGATGTGATCCTGAATGTATCCGGGGATATTTCCCTGCCGGATGCCAGCGATGCGGCGGACTATGTTCAGAGCCTGACCGGAGAGGATGTGAACATCATCTTCGGCGCTATGTATGATGAGAACAAATCAGACAGCTGTACCGTTACGGTGATTGCCACCGGCTTAGAGGAAGCGGGAAATACTATGCAGGCTCAGTCCAGATTTGGGACAGGCAGTATCTACAGACAGCAGAACAAGGGGATGAATACGCCTCCCGTACAGACTTCTCCTGTGCAGCAGGGATCTGTCCAGGGCATCCAGAAGCCTGTGGACATCCGCAGCTCCGTGGAGGAGAAGACATTGAAGATACCTGATTTCCTTCAGAGGAAATAGCGCAAAAGAAGCTGAAATAATTTGTGATATAGAGCCGGGCAGTTCCTGTCCGGCTTTTTTGTCGAAAAATTCTTGGGATTTTTCCCTCTCTTTGACAAATTCTGAAGTACAATCCCTTTATAATGATTATGAAAAGGATGATGCCGATGCACTATGAGCTATATGTTGACAGCCTGTTCTTTCTCAATTTCATGATGAACCTGTACCTTTTGCTCCTGGTGGACAGGAGCACCCTGCAGATTGCGGGCCTTGGCAGGATGGCGGCGGGGGCGGCCCTGGGAGCGGCCTGCGGGCTGATTCCTTTCCTGGGAGGAGGCCCCGGAATCCTGAAGCTGGCAGCAGGAGCGGCTGCCGGGACGGCGGGCATGCTCTGTCTCACATTCCGTGTGAGGGGCTTGAGAATGTTCCTGAAGCTTTTAGAGAGGCTGGTGCTGTATTCTTTCGGGATGGGCGGGGCCATGCTCTTCCTGATCGGGTTCGTGCCCGGACTTCGCGGGATAATTGTCAGCGTCCCGGGCATTTTGGGGATGGGAGCGGTCTTCTTTCTGCTGTTTAGACGGTTTAAAGACGATTTATATGCGGGAGACAGTCTCTGCAGGGCTGTATTGTCCAGAAAAGGGAAGAGATTTCAGGCGGTGGCCCTGATAGACTCCGGAAACAGCCTGTTCGAGCCCGTCAGCGGGAAACCTGTCTGCGTAGTGGGGAGGGCGGTGTTCGATGAATTGTGGGAAAGGGACGAAGAGGGCTTCCGAGCGGTCCCCTATCACAGCATCGGGAAGAAACATGGCATCCTGCCAGGCTATCTGCTTCCGGAACTTGTTCTGGAGACAGGAGGCATGAAGTATCGTTTTACCGATGTGTATGTGGCTGTCAGCCATGAGAAAATTTCAGCTGCGGACAGTGCGGGCGCAGAGTCCGTGAATATGATAATCAATCCCAGGCTCTTTGCGAAGGCCAAAAATGGGAGGCCGTGGGAAACGGCAGAATGAGAGGCGCTATGATACTGAAGGTCATGATACCGGGAAAAATGCAATTTAAGATGATTCACAGGGATAAGCTGCTCCTGCGCAAGGAGGGCGAGATTCATTATATCGGCGGTGCCGAGGTGCTGCCTCCTCCGCTGGAACTGGAAAAGGAAAGCCAGGTCATAAGCGACCTGGGGACGGAATACGACGACGAGGCAAAGGCTATCTTGATTGAGCACAATCTGCGTCTGGTGGTATACATAGCAAAGAAATTCGACAATACCGGTGTGGGAGTGGAGGACCTGATATCCATCGGGACCATCGGTCTGATCAAGTCCATCAATACTTTCAAACCGGACAAGAATATCAAGCTGGCCACCTATGCCTCCAGATGCATCGAGAACGAGATACTGATGTATCTGCGCAGGAACAACAAGACCAAACTGGAAGTCTCCATCGATGAGCCCCTGAACGTGGACTGGGACGGGAACGAGCTCCTGCTGTCGGATATCCTGGGGACCGACGAGGATGTCATCTACCGGGATATCGAGAACGAGGTGGAGCGGAAGCTCCTCATGGGAGCCATCAGCAAGCTGTCGGAGCGGGAGAAGCGGATCATCAAGCTGCGGTTCGGACTGGGCACCAAGGATGGGCAGGAAATGACCCAGAAAGAGGTGGCCTCCCTTCTGGGGATTTCCCAATCATACATATCCAGGCTGGAAAAGAAAATCATGCGCCAGCTAAAAAAAGAGATGAGCAACCATATTTAGGCTATGCAAACGGGAAAAAATAGGGTAGAATAAATATAGTGGACAGTCAGGAGGGATTTACGGCTGTCACACAAAATGAACGATGAGACAGGTATAAAAACGTTGATACAACGAGATGATATATTATCGATGGAATATTTGAAGAAGACGGAGTTTACGGGCTGCCACCAGGGCATGCGCTACCGTCTGGAGGGCATTACCGATGCGGAGGGCGCCGCCGGTGGGACCGGCGGGAAAAAGCTCCTCTGTACGGTATGGCCGGAGCCCTTTGCTTTTTTTAAGACACCTGAAGAGAAGAGGGAGACTGCTGAGTTTCCCTTTGGGGAGGACGGCGTGGCAGAGGCCATCTGCTGGATGAACGAAATGCTTTCTGAGAAAAAAGAAATCTGGGAGCATGCCAGGGAAAACTGGGACGAGTACTGACAGCTTTTCCGACGCGCTCTGATGAGCCGGACCTTCCGCAAGAAGCTGCGGAGAATACGAAATGTTTGCATATATATATCGGGATATGATGTCCATGGTGAGGTTCCTGCCCTACGGCCTTGCTATGGGGCTTTTGTTGGCATCTCTTTTTTTGTGGGGAATAAACGGTTTCAGGAGTCGAAAGGGGAAGACGCCGGTGGCGAAATTTCCAGTGGCGGCTTTTGTCGTTTACATCTCTCTGATGCTAATCATCACCTTTTTGTCCAGAGAGAGCGGGGGCAGCGAGGGCTTTGATCTGGAGCTGTTCTCCACCTGGGGAATCAATGACAGGAATAACGCTTTTGTCATAGAGAACATACTGCTCTTCGTGCCGTATGGCTTTTTGGGCTGCCTGGCCTGTAAGCGGTGCGGGCATTTGCTTCACTGCCTGGTATTGGGAGCGCTGACCAGTCTGTGCATTGAGACCATGCAGCTGATTACGGGGCGGGGGATATTCCAGATAGACGATATCCTGACCAATACTTTGGGGGCTGTGACAGGATATCTGTTATACAGGCTGTTTATGCTATTTCGGAAGCTGGGGAAGAAATGAGGGCTGAAGCGGTGCGTCAGGTGAGGATGCCGGATTGGATGGGAGGTTCTATGTAACGGTGACCGCGTCAGGCGGTCAGATAGTTGCGCATGGAGCGCAGGGCATTTTTTTCCAGCCGGGAGACCTGGGCCTGGGAGATACCTATGGCTTCGGCTACCTCCATCTGGGTCTTCCCCTCAAAAAAGCGCAGGGAGATGATTTCATGCTCCCTGGGGTTCAGGCGCTTCATGGCTTCGCTGAGGGAGAGATGTTCCACCCAGTTCTCTTCCTTATTTTTTTTATCGCTGATCTGGTCCATCACATAGAGGGTGTCGCCTCCGTCCGTGAGGATGGGCTCGTAGAGGCTCATAGGATTTTGGATGGCGTCCAGAGCGTAGGCGATGTCCTCTTTTGCGATGCCGATTTCCGTGGCGATCTCCTCGATGGAGGGCTCCTTTAGATTCTTCCTGGTCAGGGCGTCCCTGGCGTAGATTGCCTTGTAGGCAGTGTCCTTTAAGGAGCGGGAGACGCGCAGCTGGCTGTTGTCCCGCAGGAAACGCCTGATTTCCCCGATGATCATAGGCACTGCATAGGTGGAGAACTTCACGTTCAGGGAGGTGTCGAAATTGTCTATGGCCTTGATCAGGCCGATACAGCCGATCTGGAACAGATCGTCCACATTTTCATTGCTGGAGGAGAAGCGCTTGATGACGCTTAAAACCAGACGCAGATTTCCCTCAATATAAGCCTCTCTGGCCCTCTCGTCCCCGGCCTCGATCTGTTTGAAGAGAGCTTCTTTCTCGTCCGCTTTCAGCAAGGGGAGTTTTGAGGTATTCACCCCGCAGATTTCCACTTTTCCCTGTGTCATTTCCTTCCTCATTTCTGCGCGTGGAGCGCGTTGGATTATAGTGGTAGTATGTACCCGGAGCAGAAAAATATTCCCTGCAGAAGCAGGAAAACGTAATTTGTTCCTGTAGGCCGTTCTCATATTTCCCATATACCGCATACTTGTATATAGAAGCAATGTTTTATGGGAAAGGAGGATTTCCATGCTTTATTCGGAATTGAAGAGCAAGGATGTCATCAATATCAATAATTGCAAAAAGCTGGGCAGGGTATGCGACCTGGAGTTCGATGCCTGCAGCGGCTGCATCTGCAAAATCATGGTGCCCGGGGGGAACAAGCTGCTGGGATTTTTGAACTGTGAGCCCAACATCGTGATTCCTTTCAAGGACATCAGACAGATAGGGCCGGACATTATTCTCGTTGACATTCACTGTTGAATATGATACGTTAGGGATGATGGCAGGCATGTAGTGTACCGGAAGAGGAGAAGAATCATGAAATGTCCGTTTTGCAATCATGAAAATACAAGAGTGATCGATTCCCGGCCTGCGGAGGAGAACAATTCCATCCGCCGCAGACGGGTCTGCGATGAGTGCGGGAAACGCTTTACCACCTATGAGAAAATCGAGACCATTCCGCTGATTATCATCAAAAAAGACGACAATAGAGAGACCTATGACCGGTCCAAGATAGAGGGCGGCCTGTTGCGGGCCTGCCACAAGAGGCCGGTGAGCGCCCAGGAGATTACCAGGCTGGTGGATGCGGTGGAGAATGAAATCTTCAACAGAGAGGAAAAGGAGATTTCCAGTCAGGTCATAGGGGAGCTTCTGATGAATAAGCTCAAAGACCTGGACGCGGTGGCCTATGTGCGCTTTGCCTCCGTGTACAGGGAGTTCAAGGATGTGAATACTTTTGTGGATGAACTGAAGAAGATGCTGGAATAGCGTGAGAAGATTTTCAAGCGCCAAAGTGTATGGCGCTTGAAAATCTGCATCTCACGTATCCGGCCGTTTATTCCTCAGGAAGCCGTAGAGGCAGAGGAGATAAAGGATTCCCAGGGTCAGCTGGCTGGCCAGAAGGCCCCAGAGGAAGCCTCTGACTCCGAAGCGGGGGACGGCAAAGAAGATGAAAGCCAGCCGTATGAGCAGGCAGACCGCATTCATGGCAAATGTATGCCCCGCCAGCCCCAGCCCCTGCAGGATGCTGGACAGTGTGGTGTCCAGATAGAGGAAGGGGCAGATGAAGCCCAGGGTGGTGATGAAGTAGCCGGCGAGGGGGCTGTTGAAGAGGGTGGTGCCTGCCCAGTTGCCGAACAGGACGAATACCCCCAGGCATCCAAAGCCCATAAGCCCGCAGTATTTTACGGTGCGGACGGTGGCGCTGCGTACAGCCGCCATGTTCCCCAGGGCGTAATTCTCCGAGATGACGGGCAGCAGCAGGACGGCCACGGAGCTGGTCAGGGCATTGGGAAAGTAGATGAAGGGCATGGCCATGCCGGTGAACACGCCGTAGACGCTTAAGGCAGTGGCATTGTCATAGCCGTAGAGCCTGAGTCTGGCGGGGATGGACACGGCTTCCACGCTCTGAAGGAGATTCAGGACGATGCGGTTGGCGGTCAGGGGCAGGGCCAGGGCCATCAGCTTGCCGAAGAGGACGGCGTTTCCGCTTCTTCCGTCTGCAGGAGAAAGCCTGGAAAAGGATTTGCCCGGAAGTTTCCCGGGCCAGACAGCAGCTATGGTCAGCAGCATGGAGGCCAATTCCCCCACGGTGAGTCCCAGCACCGCCACGCTGACAGAGGGCGTGCGTCCCATCGCCAGGATGCGGGAGGAGACTATGTATACACAGCCTACGCGGACGATTTGCTCCAGAAGCTGTGCCCCGGCCGGAATCCCGGCTTTTTTTATGCCGTAGAAATAGCCGTTGATGCAGGAATGCACTGCGCCCAGGGGGATGGAAAAGGAAAGGATGCGCAGCATGGAGGCGGTGCGGGACTCCTGCAGCAGGGTCGCGGCGATGGTATCGGCGAAAAAGAACAGCACGGCATTGCAGATCAGTGACAGGGGAAGGGAAACGCACAGCCCCGCCACAAGAGGACGGCGGGAGGGAATTTTCTGCGTCGCGGCCTGTTCCGCCACCAGCTTTGAGATGGCGGTCTGGTATCCGGCGGCAGTCAGGGAAAAGGACAGGGACAGTACCGGGCCAAGCAGCTGGTAGATTCCCATGCTTTCCTCGCCGAACTGGCGGGAGAGGTAGATGCGGTACAAAAAGCCGATAAGGCGGCTTGCGATTCCGGTGGCGGTAAGGATGAATGTGCCCACAATCAGGGGGTGATGTTGCTTTGTTTTCATATGGATTTTGGGACTTTCGTTTTTCATTATTATATTCCAAAGGTACAAATGGCAGAACAGCAGGGGAAAACAAGAGACAGTTGACAGAGCGGATAGGAAGTGGTATATTGTGAATATAATTCCTAGTAAAATAGTATGAATTAAAACAGAGGCTATAAGAGAAAGGAGCGACACGAAAATGATATATCTGGACAATGCGGCCACCACAAAGACCGCCCCGGAGGTAGTGGAGGCCATGCTGCCCTATTTCACGGAAATGTACGGGAATCCCAGCGCCATCTATTCCCTTGGATCTGCCGGGAAAAAGGCTATAAACGAAGCCCGCAGGACCATAGCCGGGAGCATCGGCGCCGGACCTGAGGAAATCTATTTTACGGCAGGCGGAACAGAGGCGGACAACTGGGCGGTCAAAGCGGCCGCGGAGAGTTACAGTGAGAAAGGAAAGCACATCATCACCACGAAGATAGAGCACCATGCGGTTCTGCACACCTGCGAATATCTGGAGAAGAGGGGATATGAGGTGACCTATCTGGACGTAGACAGGGACGGAATCGTGGATCTGGAGGCACTGAAAGCGGCCATCCGCCCTGACACCATTCTGATCAGCGTCATGTTCGCCAACAATGAAATCGGCAGCATAGAGCCCATTGGGGAAATCGGGGCCATTGCAAAGGAGAGGGGTATCCTGTTCCACACGGACGCGGTGCAGGCTTTCGGGCAGATTCCCGTCAATGTGGACGAACTGCACATCGACATGCTCAGCGCCAGCGCCCACAAGCTGAACGGCCCCAAGGGCATCGGCATGCTCTACATCCGCGGAGGCCTGAAAATCCGTTCCTTTGTACACGGCGGGGCCCAGGAGAGGAACAGACGGGCGGGGACGGAGAATGTCCCCGGCATCGTTGGATACGCCGCCGCGGTCCAAAGGGCGCAGAGGCTCATGGAAGAGAAAGGCAGGCGGGAGAGGGAGCTTCGGGACTACCTGATTGACCGGATTGAGAAAGAGATTCCCTACTGCCGCCTGAACGGCCATCGGGAAAAGAGGCTTCCCGGCAATGTGAACTTCTCGTTCCGGTTCGTAGAGGGGGAATCGGTGCTCATCATGCTGGATATGAAAGGGATATGCGCCTCCAGCGGTTCCGCCTGTACCTCCGGCTCCCTGGACCCCTCCCATGTGCTGCTGGCCCTGGGGCTGAAGCATGAGGAGGCCCACGGTTCTCTCAGGATGACCCTCTCGGAGGAGAATACGAAAGAAGAGATGGATGTCGTAGTAGAGCACCTGAGGCAAATCGTAGGCAGGCTCCGCGATATGTCACCGTTATACGAGGATTTCCTCAAATCGCAGAAAGTCTGATTTTCACAGATACGGATTATATCAAGACCAGGAGGAATTTATGTACAGTGAAAAAGTAATGGATCATTTCCAGAATCCAAGGAATGTGGGAGAGATAGAGGATGCCAGCGGCGTAGGGACTGTGGGGAACGCCAAATGCGGCGATATCATGAGGATTTTCCTGGATATTGACGAAGAGGGGATTATCCGGGAGGCGAAATTCAAGACCTTCGGATGCGGGGCCGCTGTGGCTACCAGTTCCATGGCCACGGAGCTGGTCAGGGGCAGGACCATCCGGGAGGCTCTTCAGGTGACCAATAAGGCGGTCATGGAGGCGCTTGACGGCCTGCCGCCGGTGAAAGTGCACTGCTCCCTGCTGGCGGAGGAGGCGATACACGCTGCCCTCTGGGATTACGCGCAGAAGAACGGAATCGAGATTGCGGGATTGAGCAGGCCGAAATCCGATATCCACGAGGGCGAAGAGGAGGAGAACTGGTAGAAGCCTGGTAGAAACCGGTAGAAAGATTCTCCCACTGTCTGGACAATTCCCCGTAATTCTGATACAATCATACTGATTCGCGGAAACGGCGGTAAGAGATTCTGCGGAAAATACGATTGAATGAAAATAAAGGAACGAGGAAACGGAAGTGAAGTCCATGGACAGGAAACTGGAACAGAGCAGAATCCGCAACTTTTGTATCGTTGCGCATATAGATCACGGCAAATCCACGCTGGCGGACCGTATCATCGAGCAGACAGGTCTTTTGACCAGCAGGGAGATGCAGGCACAGGTGCTGGACAATATGGACCTGGAGCGGGAGAGGGGCATCACCATCAAGGCCCAGGCCGTCCGCACAGTGTACAAGGCCCGGGATGGGGAGGAGTATATCTTCAATCTGATAGACACCCCGGGACATGTGGATTTCAACTATGAAGTCAGCCGTTCCCTGGCTGCCTGTGACGGCGCGATTCTTGTGGTGGACGCGGCTCAGGGCATCGAGGCTCAGACCCTTGCCAATGTCTATCTGGCGCTGGATCATGACCTGGACGTGATTCCGGTCATCAACAAGATCGACCTCCCCAGCGCGGAGCCCCAGCGGGTCATTGATGAAATCGAGGATGTGATAGGGCTGGAGGCCCAGGACGCTCCTCTGATATCCGCCAAGAACGGCATCGGCATCGAGGATGTGCTGGAGCAGATCGTGAAGAAGATTCCCGCTCCCGGGGGAGATCCGGGGGCACCGCTGCAGGCGCTGATTTTTGATTCCCTTTATGATCCCTACAAAGGAGTCATCATTTTCTGCCGCGTCATGGAGGGAACCGTGAAAAAGGGAACGGCCATCCGTATGATGGCCACAGGGGCTAAAGAGGAAGTAGTGGAGGTGGGCGTCTTCGGTGCAGGCCAGTTCATCCCCTGCGAAGAACTTTCCGCCGGCATGGTGGGATATATCACGGCTTCCATCAAGAATGTCAAGGAGACGGAAGTAGGAGACACTGTCACGGATGACAATAATCCCTGTGAAGCTCCGCTGCCCGGTTATAAAAAGGTACAGTCCATGGTCTACTGCGGTTTCTACCCGGCGGACGGCGCGAAATATCCGGATCTGCGGGATGCGCTGGAAAAGCTTCAGCTGAACGATGCCGCCCTGCAGTATGAGCCGGAGACTTCTGCCGCGCTGGGATTCGGGTTCCGCTGCGGCTTTCTGGGACTGCTGCATTTAGAAGTGATTCAGGAGAGGCTGGAGCGGGAGTACAATCTGGACCTGGTGGCCACTGCCCCCGGCGTAGTATATAAGGTATACAAGACTAACGGGGAAGTCATCGAGCTGACGAATCCCTCCAACCTGCCGGATCTTTCGGTCATCGAGCATATGGAGGAGCCTGTGGTCAGCGCGGAGATTATGGTGACCAGCGAGTTCATCGGCTCCATCATGGAACTCTGCCAGGAGAGGCGGGGACGGTATCTGGGAATGGAATATATAGAGGCCAGCCGTGCGCTTCTGCGGTACGATCTGCCATTGAATGAGATTATCTATGACTTTTTCGATGCGCTGAAGTCCAGATCCAAGGGCTATGCCTCCTTTGACTATGACATCAAGGGCTACGAGGAGTCCAGGCTGGTGAAACTGGATATTCTGATTAACAAAGAAGAAGTAGACGCTCTTTCGTTCATCGTGCACTCGGACTCCGCCTATGAGAGAGGGCGCAGGATGTGCGAGAAACTGAAAGAGGAGATTCCCAGGCATCTGTTCGAGATTCCCATCCAGGCGGCTGTGGGCGGCAAGGTCATCGCCAGGGAGACCGTGAAAGCCATGCGCAAGGACGTGCTGGCAAAGTGCTACGGCGGAGACATCACCCGAAAGAAGAAGCTGTTGGAGAAGCAGAAAGAGGGCAAGAAGCGCATGCGCCAGATTGGCAGCGTGGAGGTGCCCCAGAAGGCTTTCCTGAGCGTGCTGAAGCTGGGTGACGATTGAGCGCACCCGGCAACTGTGAAAGGTGAGGCAGAGCCATGGATGATAGATTGGAACTGTATTTCCACATCCCTTTTTGCGTCAGAAAATGTTTCTACTGTGATTTCCTTTCCGCCCCGGCGGATGAGGGAACGATAAAAAGATATATGGAAGCGCTTCTCGCCGAGACGGCGGGAAGCGCCCTTTCGTATGCGAAATATACGGTTTCCAGCGTATTCATAGGCGGAGGGACGCCTTCTGTGGCGCCGGTTTTCTGTATCGAAGATATGCTGGGGACTGTAAAGGAGCATTACAGCCTGGCGCAGGATGCGGAAATCACTATGGAGGTAAACCCGGGAACCGTGTCTGAAAAAGCGCTTTCCCGGTATCGGGAGGCGGGCGTCAACCGGCTGAGCATAGGCCTGCAGTCCGCCGACGACAAAGAGCTGGCATCCATCGGAAGAATCCATACCTGGGAGCAGTTTCTGGAGACCTACACGAAGGCCAGAAAGGCGGACTTCCGGAATATCAATGTGGACATCATGAGCGCGCTTCCCGGTCAGACGCTTTCCCGGTACAGGAATACATTGGAAAAAGTCCTGTCCCTGGAGTCTGCGCCGGAGCATATTTCGGCATACAGCCTGATTCTGGAGGAGGGCACTCATCTATATGACTTATATGAAAAAGGAATGCTGGAGATTCCCGACGAGGACACGGACAGACTGATGTACCAGGAGACGAAAGAGCTTTTGGCCCGGAGAGGATACCGCCGCTATGAGATATCCAATTATGCGAAAGAGGGCTGCGAATGCAGGCATAACCGCGGCTATTGGACCAGGGAGAACTATGCGGGCTTTGGGCTGGGAGCAGCTTCTCTGGTGGAAAATGTCCGTTTCAAAAACGGCACGGATCTGCAGGCTTATCTGGCGAATTCATCCGGGTGCAGGGAGGATGTCCGGCAGCTGAGCCGGGAGGAGCAGATGGAGGAATTCATGTTCCTTGGGCTGCGGATGACGGAAGGGGTGGATGAGGGCCTGTTCCGGCGGCTTTTCGGCTGCGGCATGGAGGAAGTGTACGGGGAAGTGATCGGGAAGAATATCCGGGACGGGCTTTTGAGGATGGATTGTGATTTTGCGGGAAAGGAAGAGCGTGCTGCTTTGAGGCGTCTGTCTTTGACAGAAAAAGGGCTGGATGTGAGCAATTATGTGATGGCGCAGTTTTTGCTGTGAACCGAGTAAAAACAAACGATATTTGGTTTATTTTCATTCGATTCATTGTGACAGGCACCGTGGATGGAGTCGATACATAAAATATGTTAAGAGTAATCCATGGGGGTTGTCTTGGAGACTTTTCAAAAACCACTGACTCAGGAGGAAGAGGCCGAGTATATCCGACTGCTGCGGGACGGTTCCCCTGAGGAGGCAGAACGGGCGCAGAAGATTCTGGTGGAGAGGAATCTGCGGCTGGTCGTTCATATTGCAAAAAAGTACCAGAATGCGGATGAGGATATAGAGGATTTCATCTCCATCGGCTGTATCGGACTGATTAAGGCCATCAGGACCTTTGACGAAAAAAAGGGACGGGTCGCTACCTACGCCTGCAGATGCATCGAGAATGAACTGCTGATGTTCCTGCGTGGGAAGAAAAAATCTTCCAGGGAGGTGTCGCTCTTCGAGCCCATCGGTCAGGACAAAGAGGGGAACGAGATTCATCTGGTGGACGTGATAGAACAGAACCAGCCGGATATCTTGGAGAGCATGGAGCTGACCGGAAATATTCGGCGGCTGTTCGCTTTGATGGACGCGAACCTGACGCCCAGGGAGCGCCAGGTTCTGATTATGCGCTATGGGCTCTATGGGAACCGGGAGGTGACCCAGAGCGAGATTGGAGAGAGGCTGGGAATCTCCAGAAGCTATGTGTCGAGGATTGAGAAGAAGGCCTTGGGGAAGTTGAGGGAGAAGTTCGAGGAGTAGTAAAGAGTAAGGGGCGACAGGGGGGCAGCTCATAGACAGCAGCCCCTGCGCTGCTCCTTTTTTTGTTGTAAAGGGTAATGGAATCTGGTATAATAATAGTGGGCAGGGCAGATATCAAATTGTGTAAAAAAGCAGACTAAGAGGTCTTTATGGGGAGATTATCCGGTAATTATATTGACAGTTACGAAAAAAATACCTGTCCGACAGATATTTCAGATGTATCAGGAGAAAAAGATTGTGTTTCTGTAGACTTGATTGAAATAAGAATTCAGGAACAGACGCTCCGGCTCATCCAGCAGATAAACAATTCAGATAAAGGTAGCGGCAATACACTCCTGTCGAGTAGTCAAGCTACAGATAAATAATTAAAAGTCCACAGTATCTGAGTTGTATTGAACCACGATACGAAATAAAAAGAAAGGGAACATGGTGTTCATACAAGAAAAAGAGTTGTGCAGGCATCCTCTTGTTTGCGCCATTCATTGATGCCTTAATGGCTGGCCGACACCATATAAAAATACGGGGGCGTCGCTATACAGTCCCGTTACTCACCTCCTCGGGTTCTGTAGTATGCCGGCATCCTGCTGGGTGAGTATAACAGATAAAAGTGATGAGTGAAAGGTGCAATGGTGGGTTTCATAACCCCATCAGTGCCTTTCGCAGAAAGGCGGTTTATAATTATGAAGAAACCTAAAGAGACCGATACAGAGCCAAATCTGAAGTGGATTTGTGCACAGAGCCGGAGCGTGTGGTTCGGACTGTCCCTGCTGGCGGCGGTGGGGGTTGCCGCTGCGTGCATCAATATGTGCATGACTCGCGTGATGCAACAATTTGTGGATATTGCGGCCGGAGACAGCAACATGCCACTGCTGAATAACGCCGTCATGTCTGTCCTCATCCTGGCGGCGGAAGGGATATTGGCCCTGTGCCTTTCCGTCTCATACCGCAGGTCCGTCAACATCACGTCGAAAAAGCTGCGCATGGACATGGTGCAGAAGGTCTACCGCAGCAGCCTGCTGGAGGTGCAGCGCCATACGAGCGCTGAGTACATGACGAACCTGACTGCGGACGTGGAGAAAGTCAGCGCCTGCCTGCCGGATCTAATCCGCGATACTGTGGGGAACGCGCTGAGCGCGCTGCTGGGTGTCGCCTATCTGTTCTGGATCAACTGGAAGCTGGCGCTGGTGCTGCTGGTGAGCATTCCCCTGCTGATTCTCTGTGTGATGGTGTTCTCGCCCATCGTGCAGAAAGCCAGCCAGGCGGACACGGAAAATGAGGAAAGGATTCGCGTGTACCTGCAGGACGTGGTGGAGAAGCTCGCCATCTTCAAGACCTGCACCATGGGGGACAAGATTGGGGAAAAGCTGGCGGGTCTGTTGAACCGCAAGGTGAAAAGTTCCCAGAAGCTGGGAGCCGCGGAAGGGGGATCTGCTTTCCTGAACACGGTCATGGGGTCGGTGATGTTCCTGATTGCCCTGGGCGGCGGCGCGCTGCTGGTCTCCAGAGGGGAAATGAAGGTCGGCGGGATGATTGCAGTGGTCCAGCTGACGAACTACATCGTTTGGCCTTTCACAGCCGTGGGCGATATCATCTCGGAGGCGAACCAGGCAATCGTCGCAGCCAGGCGTCTGGGGCGGGTGTACGGCCTTGGGCAGGAAGAGCGCTTTCTTCCCGCCCGCCATGCCGAGGCTGCAGTCGACGAGGTCAGGATGGAGGGCCTTTCTTTCGGATACAGCGACGACCCTGTAATCCGGGACGTGACACAGTCCATCGAGAAAGGGATGACGGCAGTCATCGGCGAGAGCGGATGCGGCAAGAGCACCCTGCTCAAGGTGCTGGCAGGTCTGTACCCGCCTGAGGGAGGGAGACTGGAACTGCACACCCGCGAAGACGGGACGCTGACGGATGTCCGTGCACACATCGGGTTCGTGCCGGCAGACAATCTCGTTTTCAGCGATACGATTCAGGCCAACATCTGCATGGCGGCAGAGGTGGATTCGGAGAAATTGGAGCGCTGTGCGTCCCAGGCCAATATCGGCGGCTATATCTCTACGCTGCCGGAGCGGTACGGTACGGTGGTTAACGACGGGAGGCTGAGTCTCTCCAGCGGTCAGGCCCAGCGCATCGCCATAGCGCGTGCCCTCTACCAGGATGCCGATGTCCTGCTCTTCGACGAGCCCACGGCGAACCTGGACGCGGAGTCAATCGAGATTTTCCTGAAGACCCTGAGGCAGCTGGCAGACGACCATATTTGCATTGTCGCCACCCATGACCCTCGGGTCACGGGGTGCTGCCAAAGGGTGATGGAATTGAAAGGGGGCAGGCTCTCCTGCGTAACGGATGGCATGGCATGACGGATTTTACGATGAAGACACGCTGCATTATTAAAAAACGGAGCCTCATTTGAGACAGTAGCAAATTCATTGGAACAGTGGAAGTCAGAAGAAGAGAAGAGACAGAGAGACAGAAGAACAGTACGAAAAAACGGAGAAAGGGAATGGGAAGAGATTGTGGAATTGAGGTAGAAATTTTTTATCCCTAACTTGACAGGAGAGTATGTGTCCGGGATAGAGAAAAAGGTGCTGCTGAAGCTGCGGGAGAAGTTCCGGCAGCCATAGTGCGGATTTGGCGGAGCGCCGGGGAATTATCCCTGACGCTCCCTTGCCCTATTCCGCTCAGAAAAAACAGCCTGAAGCTCTCCCGCCAGAAAGTCCTCTGCCTGTCTGGCATATTCGGCCTGTTCCTGGTTCTTCCGGGAATCCCCGTCTGGATAATCCGGCCGGTTCACTTCCAGAAAACCGTGCTCTGCTCTGATGAATTCCCGAACGCGTACCGGGACGGCCAGCTCCATGAGACGCTTTGCATAAGCGATTCCCTGGGGTCTTAAATCGTCAGGCCCGCACAGGACAAAAATCGCCGGAGGGAGCGATTTTAACACTTCGTCCGATGCCGCAAGAGGAGAGGCATATCTGTGGGCTGCATTATATTCTGCCTGGGAATCCGGGAACAGCATGGGGCCAATCAGATACATGAGCTCATCCGCGTTCTGATCCATCTGTACGCAGGGATAGACCAGCATTTGGGCAGCCAGCGAGATGCCTCTTTCCCCCAGAAGAACCGCCGTTCCCGCCGCCAGCTGGGCGCCTGCGCTGTGTCCGCCCACTGTTATCAGGTCTGTATCGATTCCGTACTCTTTCGCATGTTCCGTAAAATAGCAGACACAGTCCGCTGCCTCCTCGATTGCGTAGGGAAAGGGCCTTTCATCCGCTTTGCGGTAATTTATGTTCACCACAAAGGCCGGGAGACGTTCCGCCATCATCTGGCAGAAGCTTTCCATATAGACAGCATCGCCGCCGATCCACGCTCCGCCGTGCATATTGAATAGCACAGGGAGGGCCGCTTCCCCGCTGGCAGGACGGTAGAGGATGGTATCAATGCCCTCCTTTGGCTGTCCGTCAAGGGAAACGCCTGTTCTGGGCACTGTGAAGCGTGTGCCGATAGTCCTTTTTGCGGCATTTTCTTTTCGCTCTTTGCGGATATCCTCCAACATTTTCTCGGGGGAGAACTCATCTTGTAATTCGGTTGCCTGTGTCATGGTGATTCCTCGCTTTCTGGTATTTGATAAGATTATAGCGGTGTTTCCACGAGGTGTAAAGTTTTTTGTGTGGAAACAGATGCACCGGAAGAAAATTTTTCGGAACGGTTGTCATTTGCCGGAGAATTGTATATAATGGATTTTAGACAATAGAAGCCGTCTTATGGTTTCTATTGTAGATTTTAGGCGATGGAAACCGTTTTTCGGTTTCTGGGAGGGGAGACGAAGAAACGCGATGTCTGCGATAAATGAAATCATCTGCAGCGCCAGAGAGGCAGGCGCCAGCGATGTGCATCTGGCAGCGGGGATGCCGCCGAAGATGCGGATTGGCGGGGAATTGTTTTCCATGAACTGTTCCAGACTTACGGCAGCGGATATGCTGGATATCCTGATTGGCATCATGCCGGAAGCCTTTCGCGACAGATTCGAGGAGAGAGGGGAATACGCTTTTGCCTTTACTTTGCCGGAGGGAGGGCGCTGTCGGGCCAATGCCTACAAACAGAAAGGCAGCATAGCTCTTGCCATCCGACTGATAGACGAGGAAATCCTTTTGCCGGAGGAGATGGGGATACCAGAGCCTGTGGCGGAGATGAGCCGGAAAGAGAGCGGCCTGGTGCTGGTGACAGGTTCCGCCGGGAGCGGCAGGTCCACGACACTGGCCTCCATCATCAACAAAATCAACGACAGCAGAGAAGCGCTCATCATCACGCTGGAGGAACCGGTGGAATATCTGCATCCCTACAAAAGGTCTATGGTCAACCAGAGGGAGATAGGCATGGACAGCAAGGGCTGTGTCGATGCCATCTATGCGGCTGTCCGTGAGGACGCGGACGTCATTGCGATAGGGGAGTTGAGAGACGCGGAGAGCGTCACTGCGGCGATTGCGGCAGCGGAGTCAGGGCATCTGGTATTTGCCGTCATGAATGCCGTCAGCGCGGTGGATGCCATTGAGGACATCCTGGACATGCTCCCGCCCCACAGGCAGGAGCGGATGCGGGCGAGGCTTGCCGGTGTGCTGGAGGCGGTATTGTTCCAGCAGCTCAATCCCGCGGCGGACGGAGACGGGAGGGAGGTGGCTTTCGACATTCTTCCCGTGGACGAAGGGGTGCGCGGTCATATCCGCGCGAACAGATTCTCTGCGATTCCCGGTGCAGTGCAGCATTTATTCTCATAGTCAATCTGATCTGCCGGATGCGGGCCTTTGCGCCCGCCCGGCGGATGCCATAAATGTCAAAATTTTTCACAAATACATTCGGAAAAACATTACCAAATCGTCTTTCTTCTATATTAATATATTTTCAAATCGGTACATCTTTCGCGATTCTATGGGCAATGGGCCCAAATTTAATCCAGGAGGTTTTAGTTTATGTACAGCACGATTTTTTCCGGTGCGCTTCACGGGGTGTCAGCCTATCTGGTCTCCGTGGAAGTGGACATCGCCAAGGGACTCCCGGCCTTTTTTATGGTGGGCTCCCTGAGCACGGAGGTAAGAGAGTCCAGGGAGCGGGTGACGGTGGCCCTGAAGAATGTGGGGCTGCATCTGCCTCCTTGCCGTATTACCGTAAATTTATCACCGGCAGACAGGAAAAAGGACGGAACTGCCTTTGATCTGCCTATCGCGGTGGGGATGCTGGAGGCTCTGGAGCTGGTTCCCCGGGATGCGGCGAAAGGCTGCCTGTTCCTGGGAGAACTGGGACTGAACGGAGAGCTGAAGAAAGCCAGGGGAGTGCTGCCCATTGTGCGCGCCGCGGCAGCAGCAGGGATAAGAGAATGCATCGTCCCCAAAGCCAACATGAGGGAGGGCGCCGTCATCCCGGGGATAACCGTCAGAGGTGCGGAGAATATTCTGGAAATCATGTATTTCCTGACGGCCGGGCAGACAGACCGCGATGGGCTGATGCCGCCGGTGCAGGTGGATACGGACCGCCTTTTTTCGGAGAGGGCATTTGGCTGCTGTGAGCAGCAGGGGAGATTCGACTTCAGCGAAGTGACCGGGCAGGAGACGGCCAGGCGGGCGGCGGAAATCGCGGCGGCAGGCTTTCACAATCTGCTGATGGTAGGCCCGCCCGGCGCGGGAAAGTCCATGATTGCCAGGCGGATTCCGGGCATCCTGCCTCCGCTGACTTTGGAGGAAAGCCTGGAGGTGACATCTGTGGTCAGCGTGGCGGGACTTTTGGAGGAGGGGGAGACCCTGGTGACGGAACGGCCTTTCAGAAGCCCTCATCACACGATTTCCCAGGCAGCGCTCATAGGCGGCAGCACTGTGCCCAAGCCGGGGATGATATCTCTGGCCCACAGAGGCGTCCTGTTTCTGGACGAGCTGCCGGAATTCCAGAGAGCGGCTCTGGATGCCCTGCGGCAGCCTCTGGAGGAGCACAGGGTAACTATCTCCCGGATAAACGGCAATGTCACCTATCCCAGCGATTTCATGCTGGTCTGCGCCATGAATCCCTGCCCCTGCGGCTACTATCCGGATGCGGAGCGCTGCAGCTGCACGGAGCCCCGGGTGCGCAGGTACATGGGAAAGGTGTCCGGGCCTATCCTGGACAGAATAGATTTGTGCGTGGAACTGGAATCCGTGGACTATGAAAGCCTGAGGAACAGGACAAAGGGCGAATCCAGCGGAGAAATCCGCAGGCGGGTGGAGCAGGCCAGGCAGATTCAGGAGGCCAGATTTGAGGGCAGCGCATATCGCTTCAACGGAGATATCGAGGTCTCGGCCATGGAGCGGTACTGCAGGCTCGGGGAGGAGCAGCAGCGGTGCATGGAGCAGCTGTACGCCTCCCTCCAGCTTTCCGCCAGAGCGTACCACCGCATCCTGCGGGTGGCCAGGACCATAGCGGATTTGGAGGGAGCGGAGGAAATCGGGGTACCCCATCTGATGGAGGCTTCCTTTTACCGCCCCTCCACGGAATACTGGGGACATTGACAAGGAGAAATGAGAAAGGAAGAAAACATGAACCGGGAAGAGTGGAAAGAAAGAGAAAATATGTACGCCTGCTGGCTGTGCAATTTCCCCGATATAGGAAATAAGAAGCTGCACGCGCTGGCCGAGTTCTGCGGCGGGCCGGAGGCGGTGTATCTGGCGGACAAGGAGACATGGGGGCGGATTCTGTCGCCGAAACAGGTGCAGAGTCTGGCCAGGTACACTGCCCGGTGGAAGCCGGAAGCGGAATACCGCAAAATGAGAGAGGAGGGCATCAGGCTGGTGACAATCACGGACGAGGGCTACCCGGAGCGGCTGAAAGCGGTTCCGGACGCTCCTTACTGCCTGTTCATCCGGGGAAAACTGCCGGTGGAGAATGCCCCGGCGGTGGCGGTCATCGGAGCCAGGGAATGTTCCGAGTATGGGCGGCATGTGGCGAGGCTGTTGGGGGCGGCATTGGGGCGTCGGGGCGTCACCGTGGTAAGCGGCATGGCCAGAGGGATCGACGGCATCAGTCAGGAGGCGGCAATGGAGGCAGGAGGCTGTTCCGTAGGGGTGCTGGGCTCCGGTGTGGACATTTGTTATCCGGCACAGAATAGATTGATTTACGAAAAACTGATAAATACAGGGACGGTGCTGTCCAGCTATCCCCTGGGGACGCCTGCCAGGCCCCAGAATTTCCCGCCCAGAAACCGTATCGTCAGCGGCCTGGCTGACGCAGTGGTGGTAGTGGAGGCCAGGGCAAAGAGCGGGACTTTGATTACCGTGGACATGGCACTGGAGCAGGGCAGGGAGGTGTATGTGATTCCAGGGCGGGTGACGGACAGGCTGAGCGACGGCTGCAACCGCCTGGTGAAGCAGGGGGCAGGAATCGTGCTCAGCCCTGAGAGCTTTCTGGAGGAAATCTGGAGAATCTGGGAGACTGGGAAGAAAGCGATTTATCCGGAACAGAGGAAACGGGATGATGCCCGGACCGCCAATATCTTTCTGGAATCGCCGAAGACAGCCGGCCTGCCGGAGGAACTGGCTGAGGTCTGCAAGGCGCTGGACTTTACTCCGAAGTCCCCGGAGGAAATCTGTCAGCTGCTTTCCGGCAGATATTCGGAGAAGCAGATTATCACCTGTTTGATGCAGCTTTGCATGGAAAGTCTCGCGGTACAGGTAAGCCCGGGACGCTTTTGCGGCAGGCGGAATTCTACATAACGCCGGAATCTGCCGTACCGCATTGGTTAATTGCTGGCGTTATGTAGTCAGGTTTCCCGGAAATCTTAACTGTTAAGCAGTATAAGGGCATTGAGACGGCTCGGCGCCTGTCCGGACGGATGCGCGGCACTGGCGGGGGAGTGTTTTTTGTGTTCTGCGCGGTTGCTTTTTAGGCTGGTTTCGTTTATATTAGAGAGTGTATCAGAAAAAAGAGCTGGTCGGCACGCCAGGATATTCGGAAAGGAAGACTGCCATGCACAGAGATAAGACGCGAGTAGTACAGATAGGGGACAGGAAGATAGGAGGCGGCAATCCCATCCTGATTCAGTCTATGACCAATACGAAGACACAGGACGTTTCCGCCACGGTGGCACAGATTCGGGCTCTGGAGCGGGCGGGATGCGAAATCGTGCGCTGCACGGTGCCGGATATGGAGGCCGCCAGAGCGCTGTCTGAAATCAGGAAACAGATTCATATTCCGCTGGTGGCGGATATCCATTTCGACTACAAGATGGCAATTGCCGCCATAGAGAACGGGGCGGACAAAATCCGCATCAATCCGGGCAATATCGGCGGCCCTGACAAGGTGGAAGCGGTGGTGGCCGCTGCGAAAGAGCGGGGCATCCCGATCCGCGTGGGAGTCAACAGCGGTTCCCTGGAGAAGCCGCTTCTGGAGAAAAACGGCGGCGTGACGGCGGAGGGCATTGTGGAGAGTGCGCTGGATAAAGTTCGCATGATAGAAGAGTATGGCTATGAAAATATAGTCATAAGCATCAAGTCCTCAGATGTGCTTATGTGCGTAAAGGCCCATGAACTGCTGGCAGCCCGCACGGAGTATCCCCTCCATGTGGGAATCACGGAGGCCGGAACCGTGTGGAGCGGTAACATCAAATCTTCCGTGGGCCTAGGCCTGATTCTCCATCAGGGAATCGGTGATACTATCCGCGTCTCCCTGACGGGGGATCCGGTGGAGGAGATTAAGTCGGCGAAGCTGATTCTGCGCACACTGGGACTGCAAAGCGGCGGCATCGAGGTGGTTTCCTGCCCTACCTGCGGCAGGACAAGGATTGACCTGATTGGCCTTGCCGGAAAGGTGGAGCGTCTGGTGGAGGATTATCCGCTGGACATCAAGGTGGCCGTCATGGGCTGTGCGGTGAACGGCCCCGGCGAGGCCAGAGAGGCTGATTTAGGCATAGCCGGCGGCGAAAGCGAGGGCCTTTTGTTCAAAAAGGGAGAAATCCTCCGCAAGGTGCCAGAGGAGCAACTGTTGGATGCGCTGAAAGAAGAGCTGGATAACTGGAAATGATGACGAAATCGAAACCATTTTTTGAAGTATTTCCTACATTGGATTTAAAGGGAACCTTACATGACAAGCTGGAGCAGACGGCGGTGGAAAGGGTATCCGCCACGAAACGGAAGGACAGGCTCTCTGTCTACCTGTTCAGCACGAGGCTGTTGGTGAAAGAGGACATCTGGGCGGCGGAAAAGGCAATCAAATCCCAGCTTTTTCCCAATGCTCTTTTGACTGTGCGGATATTTGAGCGCTTTGAGCTTTCCTCCCAGTATACCCCGGAGAACCTGATGGAGGCCTATCGGGAAAGCATTCTGGCGGAACTGCGGGAGTACAGCCATGTGGAGTACAACGCGTTCCGCACGGCGGAGATTACCTATCCTGAATCCGGGAAGATTCGCCTGTCCATTGACGACACCGTGCTGAACCGGAGCAAGGAGCCGGAGTTGGTCCGGGTGCTGGATAAGATATTGGTGGAGCGCTGCGGCTTAAAGACCGGCGTGGAAGTGGAATACAGAGAGGCGGAATCCGGCAGATTCTCCGAAGATGACGAAATCCGGCTCCAGATGAAAGTGAACGAAATCTTCCTGCGGGCAAAGAGCGGCGGATCAGGGGAAGGGGCATATGGGCAGTCCGCGCCGTCGGAGAGAGCGGCATATGGCGGCAGCGGCGCACCCGGACAGGGCAGCGGAACTAGGCAGAAATCCGGAAACGGCGCTCATGCCTCCGCAGACAGAGGCGACAGGAAAGAAAACGGCTTTATGCCCGGAAACGGCGGCCCTGAAAGCGGCGCCGGAAACGGCTTCGGCAGCGCCGGAGACGGCAATGGAAACAGTGCAGGCACAGGAGGCAGCACGAGACAGGCCGGAGGTGGCGGCTATCGAAACAGCTTCCGGGGAAATGGAAAGGGAGACTTCAGGCGGGGCGACCGCCCCCTGAAACAGTCCGACAATCCTGATGTCATCTACGGCAAGGATTTCGACGAGGAGGCCATCTCCATCGATGAAATCATCGGCGAAGTGGGGGATGTGACCATTCGCGGGAAAGTCCTGAAGACGGACAGCCGTGAAATCAGGAACGAGAGAACGATAGTCATGTTCGATGTGACGGATTTCACGGATACCATGACCGTAAAGCTCTTTACCAAGACGGAATTCGTGGGGGAACTTCTGGGGAGCCTGAAGCCCGGTACTTTCGTGAAGATCAAGGGCGTGGCCACGCTGGACAAATTTGACCATGAACTGACTATCGGCTCCCTTACCGGCATCAAAAAGATTGCCAATTTCGTCACCCCCCGCTCAGATACGGCGGCCCACAAGCGTGTGGAACTGCACTGCCATACCAAGATGAGCGACTTCGACGGTGTCTCCGAGGCGAAGAACATCGTAAAGCGCGCTTACGGCTGGGGCCACAGGGCCATCGCCATCACGGACCACGGCGTGGTGCAGGGTTTCACGGATGCCTATCATGTGTGGGAGGATCTCTGGAAAGCGGAGAAGGGAAAATGCAAGGACGAGGGAAAGGAGCCTCCCGACAAACAGGATTTCTTCAAGGTCATCTATGGAGTAGAGGCCTACCTGGTGGATGATTTGAAAGAAATCGTCACCGGCGACAAGGGCGGGACGCTGACAGACGATTTCGTGGTGTTCGATATCGAGACCACGGGATTTTCCCCTGTGAATAACCGTATCATCGAAATCGGCGCGGTAAAGGTTCGGGGCGGTCAGGTGACGGAGCGGTTTTCCACTTTCGTGAATCCTCAGGTGCCCATCCCTTTTGAGATTGAAAAACTGACCAGCATCCGGGACGATATGGTGATGGACGCGCCTCTGATCGAGGAAGTGCTGCCACAGTTCCTGGAATTCTGTCAGGGCTGTATCCTGGTGGCCCACAACGCGGGTTTCGACATGAGTTTCATGCAGGAGAACGCAAGGAGACAGAATCTGCCCATGGAGCATGCCTATATCGATACGGTGGGCATAGCCAGGGTGCTGCTGCCGAACCAGGCCAAGCACACCCTGGACGCGGTGGCGAAGACCCTGAACATCTCCCTGGAGAACCATCACCGGGCGGTGGACGATGCGGAGTGCACCGCGTGGATATTTATAAAGCTAGTTCAGATGCTGGAAGAAAAGGATATCCATACCCTGGCCCAGCTGAATGCTCTGGGAGCGGCCAGCGCGGATCTGGTGAAGAAAGCCCCCACCTACCATGCCATCATCCTGGCCAAGAACGACCTGGGCCGCATCAACCTCTACCGGCTGGTGACGGAGTCCCACCTGACCTATTATGCCAGCAGACATCCCAGGATTCCCAAGAGCCTGATTCAGAAATACAGGGAGGGGCTTATCCTGGGCAGCGCCTGCGAGGCGGGAGAGCTGTACAGGGCCCTGCTGGACGGACAGAGCGACATGCAGATTGCCAGGATAGTAAATTTTTATGACTATCTGGAGATTCAGCCCGCGGGCAACAACAAATTCATGATAAAGTTCGACAGGATTCGGGACATCAATTCCATGGAGGACATCCAGGAGGTCAACCGGCGCGTGGTGAGGCTGGGGGAGCAGTTCCACAAGCCCGTGGTGGGCACCTGCGACGTGCATTTCCTGGATCCGGAAGACGAGGTGTACCGCCGCATCATCATGGCGGGCAGGGGCTTCGAGGATGCCGACGAACAGGCGCCGCTGTTCCTGCACACAACGGATGAGATGCTGGAGGAATTTTCCTATCTCGGCAGCGACAAAGCCTACGAAATCGTGGTAAAAAATACCAATATGATAGCGGACATGGTGGAGGTCATAGCCCCGGTGCGGCCGGACAAATGCGCTCCTGTCATCGAGGACAGCGACAAGACGCTGACCAAAATCTGCTATGACAAGGCCCATGAAATCTATGGGCCGGATCTCCCCCGGATCGTGGAGGCGAGGCTGGAAAAGGAACTCCAATCAATCATCAAAAACGGCTTTGCCGTGATGTACATCATAGCGCAGAAATTAGTGTGGAAATCCGTGGAGGACGGCTATCTGGTGGGCTCCAGGGGGAGCGTGGGGAGCTCTTTCGTGGCCACCATGGCCGGAATCACGGAGATCAATCCCCTAAGCCCCCACTATTACTGCAGCAAATGCCACTACGTGGACTTTGAGGAGGACGATGTGAAGGCCTACGCCGGCAAGGCGGGGGTGGATATGCCGGACAAGGCGTGTCCGGTCTGCGGGGAGCCTCTCCACAAGGACGGCTTCGATATTCCTTTCGAGACTTTCCTGGGCTTCAAGGGGGACAAGGAGCCGGATATCGACCTGAACTTCTCCGGGGAGTACCAATCCAAGGCCCATAAGTACACGGAAGTCATCTTCGGCGCGGGCCAGACTTTCCGGGCCGGCACCATAGCCACCCTGGCGGACAAGACCGCTTTCGGCTATGTAAAGAATTATTTCGAGGAAAGGGGAAAGCACAGGAGGAAGAGCGAGATGGAGCGGCTGGCCATGGGGGTGGCCGGAGTCCGGCGCAGCACGGGGCAGCATCCCGGCGGCATCGTGGTGCTGCCTTTCGGGCAGGATATCAACTCTTTCACGCCGGTGCAGCATCCGGCCAACGACATGGAGACGGATATCGTCACCACGCATTTTGACTATCATTCCATCGACCACAATCTGCTGAAACTGGACATCCTGGGACACGATGATCCCACCATGATCCGTATGCTCCAGGATCTCACCGGCGTGGATCCCCTGACCATCCCGCTGGACGGAGAGGAGGTCATGAGCCTGTTCCAGAATACGGATGCCCTGGGAATCACTCCCGACCAGATTGGGGGGACGAAGCTGGGAATCCTGGGGATTCCCGAGTTCGGCACCGACTTCGCCATGCAGATGGTAATCGATGCCCAGCCCAAGGCCTTCTCGGATCTGGTGCGCATATCGGGGCTGGCCCATGGCACGGATGTGTGGCTGGGCAATGCCAGAGATCTGATCATGAGCGGCACGGCCACTATCTCCACGGCCATCTGTACCCGCGACGACATCATGCTGTACCTGATGCAGATGGGAGTGGAGTCCAGCCTGTCCTTTACCATCATGGAGAGCGTCCGCAAGGGCAAGGGCCTGAAGGACGAGTGGATCGCTGCCATGAAAGAAAATAACGTGCCGGACTGGTATATCGCCTCCTGTAAGAAGATAAAGTACATGTTCCCTAAGGCCCACGCGGCGGCCTATGTCATGATGGCATGGCGCATCGCTTACTGCAAGGTGCATTATCCTCTGGCCTACTACGGGGCTTACTTCAGCATCCGTGCCAAGGCTTTCTCCTATGAGCTGATGTGCCAGGGGAAGGCCAGGCTGGAGGCTAACATGGCGGACTATAAGCGCCGGATGGACGCGGCGGCAGACAAGGAGCCGGGGGCGGTCCCCCTCTCTAACCGGGAGGAGGGGGCTTACGGCGATATGCGCATCGTTCAGGAGATGTACGAAAGAGGCTATGAGTTCACGCCCATCGACATCTTCACGGCCCAGTCCAGGTCTTTCCAGATTGTGGACGGAAAGCTGATGCCCTCTTTAAACAGTATAGAAGGCTTAGGGGACAAGGCGGCTGATGCCATCGTGGAGGCGGTGAAAGACGGCCCTTTCCTGTCCAAGGACGATTTTAGAGAGCGCACTAAGGTGTCCAAGACCATGGTGGATCTGATGGCTTCCCTGAACCTCCTGGGAAGCCTGCCGGAGTCCAACCAGCTGAGCCTGTTCGATTTTTAGCCCGGTCAGGCTTTTGCGGAATACGCGTTTTGTCCATTCGTAAGAAATATGTAAGAAATACCACAGGAATTTTGTAAAAAATAAAATATATTCTGAAAACAGCTCAGAGATACAGCAACAGAACACAAGGCTGCGGAAAGGCATGGGAGACGAAATGGGCGAACGCGTATTGGTAGTGGACGACGACAGGGAAATAGTAAAAGCGATTGATATCCTCCTGAGAAAAGAGGGCTATGAGGTGCTGAAAGCTTACGACGGTCTTCAGGCGCTGGATATCCTTTCCAGAGAGTCGGTTCAGCTGGTGCTGATTGATGTGATGATGCCGAAACTGGACGGTCTGTCGGCCCTGATGCGCATCCGGGAGAAGCAGAATATCCCCATCATCGTCCTCAGCGCGAAGAGCGAGGAGACGGACAAGGTGCTGGGGCTGTCCATGGGCGCCGACGACTATGTGGCCAAGCCCTACAATCCCCGGGAGCTGGCGGCCCGGGTGAAGAGCCAGCTGCGCCGCTATACCAGCTTAGGCGACATCCATGCCGGGAGCAGGGCCAGCGAGATTAAGAACGGCCGCCTGCTCTACAACATCGAGGAGAGGATTCTCTACGCGGATGGAGAGCCCGTCAGGCTCACGGCTACGGAGACCAGGATTGTCGACCTGTTCATGCGAAACCCCGGCCGCGTGTTCCCCGCGGAGGAAATCTACCGCAGGGTGTGGGAGGAGGACGCCTTTGCCTCGGAGAACACCGTCATGGTGCATATCCGCCGCATCCGCGAGAAACTGGAGCTGAATCCGAAAGAGCCAGAATATATAAAGGTGGTGTGGGGCATTGGATACAAAATGGAAAAACAGGAAAAAAGGAATTAGCTTTCTCGTCTTCTTTCTGGGAATCAGTCTGGCGCTGGGGAACATAGCGGCTATCTTCAGGGACAGGCCCTCCGGGGTGCGGATCTGGCAGCTTCAGAGGCTGCTTCAGGATGATTATCAGGAGAGCGGCAGGTTTCGGGCGTATATGACGCACCGCCTGGAAGACTTCCTGATCATGGCCACAGGCGGAGAGGGCCTGTGGGGCATATGGGGGTATGCTGACGGTACCTATTATGGCGGCTATGACAGGGATTATTATTACAGCGATTATGGGGACTATTACGGGGACTATTATGAAGAGTACTGGAACGGTTATACCGAATTTCAGGAGGCGGTTCGGGAAATGGGCTATCCACAGGAGGCAGAGGAGGATTCCGCGGATTCCGGCAGTGTTTCTTCCATGTCTGTAGAAGAGCTGGCAGATTATCTGGAGGGCCTCGAAAAGATGCAGGATGATTATCTGGAGCTGCTGGACATGATAGGCGATTCGGAGCAGTGGGATTCGGACCAAATGGAAGATTTCAGGTATCAGCTGGAGGATTATCGGGACGGCATAGAGTACTATCTGGGAGAGCTGCAGTCGTATCGTCCAGAATTGGACAGGGAAAGGATGAAGCCCCTCACGGAAGAGCAGAAGCAGATTATCGCCCGGAAGTACCATGAGCGTATCCAGGGAGACAAGAATCTCCTCTATACCGTTGCCTATGACGGCAAGGCGCTCTACAGCAATTCGGATTTTCTTCCCGCAGACGGCAGCATGGCCGCCCCGGAGGGCTATGACTTTGTCCTGTACTTTGACGGAGAAAAAGTCCGGATTCAAAAGGACGGAAAAGAAGTGGACATATATGGGGACGGCTATTACCGCGATGACAGCGACTGGTATCTGCCCGGATACAGGAATTTCCAGGTGGATGAGACCGCAAAGAAAGCGGCTGTCTGCATCGCCGTGGCCAAAGAGCCGGTGTTGTTTTCAGAGGGCGCTTACGGGAACGGCGGAACGAAGCAATATGACAACACGCTCTACTGGATGGACAGAAATTTTCGGGACAGGCAGCGGAATCTCATCAGGGAATTCAAAGGACTGGCCATTGGCATTGTGCTGCTGTTTGCGGCTTTCCTTTGCAGAAAGAGCAGGCAGGAGGCGGCAAAAAGCATTGCGCGATTCCAGGCAAGAATATGGATGGAATGTAAGCTTGTGGTGTTCCTGCTTTTCTTCTGCGGGATATACCTGTTTTTGCTGGTCTTCCTCATAGACGGCTCCGGCTACAGCCTGCGGGAAGAGATGGCGGATATAGTCCCTCCTCTGCTCTGGGTGGCGCTGTTCTGGGGGATATGGCTTCTCTGGAACGATTTACGGCATAATAAAAAAATATGGCGCCGCAGCCTGATTGCAGAACTGTACAGGACTTTTTCCGCAAAAAGCCTGAACCAGCCCCTGGCCCGGAAAATAGCGCGCAGGAACAGGACGGTCTTCCTGACGTCCCTGGTGTATGGGGCGCTGATGACAGGGGAATTTCTGCTGATTTACTCAGACTGGCGGGATGAGGGGATCCGGATCGCTGTACTGTTTCTGGTCATCCTTGAAACAGTTCTGTTCCTGACGGCCCTGTATCTGACCGGGGCGAAGAATATGAAAGCAGCCCGGGAGGTGGATGTCCTTTCCGGCCGCATCGCCCAGATACGGAACGGAGATTACAGGGACAGACAGGCGATGGACAGCACCGGTGTATCGGCGAACAATACCGCATACAATGACGCCGGCTGGCCCCGGAATGTGGAAGAATCAGCCGGTCAGAATCTGGAGCCGGTGATGGCTCAGCTTGAGGATATCCGCCACGGCATGGCAAAGGCTGTGGACGAACAGATGAAGAGCGAGCGCATGAAAGTGGAGCTGATTGCCAATGTGTCCCATGATATCAAGACACCGCTGACTTCTATCATCAGCTACGTGGAGATTCTCAAGCAGGAGGAGGGACTGCCGGACTATGTAAAGGATTATATCAGAATCCTGGATGAAAAGTCCCATCGGCTGAAAAACATGGTCCAGGATGTGTTCGCGGTGAGCAAGGCCGCCTCAGGGGAACTGCCCGTGCAGATGGAGGAGCTGGATTTCGGAAAGCTGCTGCGCCAGACCCTGGCGGACATGGAAGAGCAGATTGCGGACAGCGATGTGACTTTCCGCACGGAAATACCGGAAGAGCCTGTGATGATCATGGCGGACGGCGAGCGCTTGTACCGGGTCTTCCAGAATCTGTTCCAGAATGCCATCAAGTACTCCCTGGAGGGTTCCAGAGTATACATTACCCTGCGGACCGATGGACAGCTGGCGGTGGCCAGCGTCAAGAACACTTCCCGCCAGGAGCTGGAAAAGGAAAAAGACTTCGCGGAGCGTTTTGCCAGAGGCGATGCGAGCCGCACCGACGGCGGCAGCGGCCTGGGACTTTCCATCGCCCAGAGCTTCACCGAGGCCTGCGGCGGCCAGTTCTCCTGGGAGACGGACGCGGATCTCTTTGTAGTAAAGATTGCTTTCCGAATCCTGCGGCCATATATCGCTCCGAAAGAGACAGCACAATAGAAAAGAAAATCCGGCAGAAACTCAGGCGGCTGGCAGTTCTATCCCGGCGGCCGCCGCCGTTTTACTGCCGTTTATCCCCGGAAACTTTCGTGAAAATCAGAAAAACGAAAAAAATAAAAAAATTTGAAAAAAGTACTTGCATTCTGCCTGAAAGTGTAGTATTATAATCAAGTACCGAGGCGGTGATGAAAATCACAGAGCGGTTTACAGAAAATGGCTGATTGGTCAAGCGGTCAAGACGCCGCCCTCTCACGGCGGAAACAGGGGTTCGATTCCCCTATCAGCTGCTAATTCAAAAGAATAGTTCTGTTTTGGAAAGTGCTGAAAACCATTTATAAATGTTTCAGCATTTTTTTCGTGAAAAATGCCTCTTGCATATCTTCCCCTTTCGAGGTATAGTTATTCACGTATGCAAAACAGTGCGCAAGTAAAGCAGAGGAACATTTATTATGGCAAAATATCTGGTAATCGTAGAGTCACCTGCGAAAGTGAAGACCATCAAGAAATTTTTAGGCTCCAACTATCAAGTGGCCGCCAGCAACGGACATGTCCGTGACCTGCCCAAAAGCTCGCTGGGAATAGATGTGGAGCATGATTATGAACCGAAGTATATCACCATCCGGGGAAAGGGGGATATCCTGGCAAATCTGAGGAAAGAAGTCAGAAAGGCCGAGAAAATCTACCTTGCCACCGACCCTGACAGAGAGGGGGAGGCTATCTCATGGCATCTGCTCTATGCCCTGAAGCTGGAGGAGAAGCAGCAGGGGAAAAAAGTCTACAGAATCACCTTCAATGAGATTACCAAAAACGCCGTGAAGGAATCTCTGAAGAACGCCAGGGAGATTAATATGAATCTGGTGGACGCCCAGCAGGCTCGCCGCATGCTTGACCGCATGGTGGGCTACCGCATTTCCCCTTTATTATGGAAGAAAGTCAAGAGGGGCTTAAGCGCCGGCCGGGTACAGTCCGTGGCGCTGCGCATCATCTGCGACAGGGAGGAGGAAATCGATGCCTTCATCCCGGAGGAGTACTGGTCCCTGGACGTGAATCTGGATGTAAAGGGCGAGAAAAGCTTTGTCTGCGCGAAATACTACGGCACAGTGGATGAGAAACGCGGTATTTCCTCCAAGGAGGAAGCAGATGCCGTCATGGATTCCCTGAAAGGGGCAAAGTACACCGTGAAGGAGGTCAAAAAAAGCGGACGGCACAAAAAGCCGCCTCTTCCGTTCACCACATCCACGCTCCAGCAGGAGGCCAGCAGGGCGCTGAACTTTTCCACCCAGAAGACCATGCGTCTGGCCCAGCAGCTCTACGAGGGTGTGGATATCAAGGGAGAGGGCACGGTGGGCCTGATTACCTACCTGCGTACAGACTCCACCCGCGTCTCCAAGGAAGCCGAGGACATGGCGGCGGAGTTCATCGCTGCTAAGTACGGTAAAAAATACCTGAACAATACCGCGGGAGAGAGGAAGAACAGCCAGAAGATACAGGACGCCCACGAGGCCATCCGCCCCACGGATTTAGGGCGGATTCCGCTGGAAATCAAAGAACAGCTGCCCAGGGACCTGTTCAGGCTCTACCAGCTGATCTGGAAACGTTTTGTGGCGAGCCGCATGAGTGCAGCGGAATATGAGGCCACATCCGTCAAAATCCAGGCGGCGGATCAGATTTTTATGGTGTCCGCTTCCACATTGAAGTTCGACGGATTTTTAAATGTATACAATCCTGTGGATGAAGAGAAAGAAGAGAATACCCTGACCGTAGGCCTTGGCAAAGAAAGCGTCCTCACTTTCAGGTCCTTTGACCCGAAGCAGCACTTCACCCAGCCTCCGGCCCATTATACTGAAGCTTCTCTGGTGCGCGCGCTGGAAGAACTGGGGATAGGGCGTCCCAGCACCTACGCGCCTACCATCACTACTATCCTGGCCAGACGCTATGTGGTGAAAGAGGAGAAGAACCTCTATGTCACCGAGCTGGGCGAGGTGGTGAACCATATGATGAAAGAAGCGTTCCCCTCTATCGTGGATGTGCATTTCACTGCCAGCATGGAGGCGCTGCTGGACAGCGTGGAGGAAGGCAGCGTGAAATGGAAGACAGTGGTCTCCAATTTCTACCCGGATCTGGACGAGGCTGTGCAGTCCGCGGAGAAAGAACTGGCAGAGGTCTCCATTGCCGATGAGGTCAGCGATGAGGAGTGCGACCTCTGCGGCAGGAAGATGGTGATCAAATACGGCCCTCACGGAAGGTTCCTGGCCTGTCCCGGATTCCCTGATTGCCGTAATACCAAGCCCTATTTCGAGAAAATCGGCGTGGCCTGCCCCAAGTGCGGCAAGGACATCGTGCTGAAGAAGACGAAGAAAGGCAGGAAGTACTATGGCTGTATCGACAATCCTGAGTGCGACTTCATGTCATGGCAGAAACCCTCGGGACAGAACTGTCCCCGCTGCGGTTCGCCGCTTTTGATCAAAGGAAATAAGCTGGTGTGCAATGATGCCCAGTGCGGCTACCACATTTTGTCTGAATTGTCAAACAAATCTGTGTAAATGCGAAAATTTTAGCTGTTTGTGGATTGTAATCTGATTTTATTTGTGATATGATAGGATTGCATGTGAAACAGGCGGTCAGTTAAGGATGCGCTGCCATCCGCGGACCGTGTTATGCGTGGGACAAAAGCGGAGGAAAGTGAATGAGTAGCGTACAGCTTCTGGATAAGACCAGGAAAATAGGTAAACTATTGCACAATAACAATTCCAGCAAAGTCGTGTTCAACGATATCTGCAAGGTGATGCGCGAGATTCTGGAGTCCAATGTACTGGTCATCAGCCGCAAGGGTAAGGTGCTGGGTGTGGGGAAGTCAGAGGGAATCGATTCCATCACCGAGCTGATAGATGAGAATGTGGGCGGCTTTGTGGATGCGATGCTGAACGAGAGACTGCTGGGAGTACTTTCCACAAAAGAGAATGTGAATCTGGAGACATTGGGATTCGAGAGTCCGGATATCCGGAAGTTCCAGGCAATCATCACGCCGATAGAGATTGCGGGAGAGAGGCTGGGCACGCTGTTCATATACAAATGCGACAGGCAGTATGAGATAGACGATATCATCCTGTGCGAATACGGAACTACGGTGGTGGGGCTTGAGATACTCCGGGCCATCAATGAGGAGAGCGCGGAGGAGAGCCGCAAGGTGGCGGTAGTGAAATCCGCAATCAGTACGCTGTCCTTTTCCGAGATGGAGGCCATCACCCATATCTTCGACGAGCTGAACGGCATGGAGGGGATATTGGTGGCCAGCAAGATTGCGGACAGAGTCGGGATTACCCGTTCGGTCATCGTCAACGCTTTGCGCAAGTTCGAGAGCGCGGGAGTGATTGAGTCCCGCTCTTCGGGCATGAAGGGTACCTACATTAAGGTGCTCAACGATGTGCTGTTCGATGAGATAGAGGATCTGAAGCGTCAGAACCAGCACAAGCAGTGAGATTACGACAAATGAGCTACATAGCCAAAAGGATTTGGGTGGCCGGGAGGGCCGTAGATGTAGAGGAGAGATAAAGGGATTTATTGAATGAGGCAATAAGTCCCTTTTGCATGTTCTGTGATGCCGCGCGTGTGTTATTTCGAATGCGTATATGGGAAATTTAGTAATTTTGCTTTAAACTATTGTTTTTTCAGAGAAAAACACTATAATAGATTATTGTAGGGATAGCAGGCTCGTGATTTTATATTGATTACATAGATATAATGTGATGTGAAGCAGAAAGGAGAAGATTATGTTTCAGTCGAATGTATTCGATTATGTGAACGTACTGGACAGAGCGGCGGATGCTAGTTGGATGCGCAATGAAGCAATCGGGAATAACCTATCCAATGTAGACACGCCGGGATATAAGAGACAAGATGTGGCGTTTGAGGATGTATTGAAGCAGGCTCTGGGCAGGAGCAGCTACCGTTCTATGGATGCGAAAGTATCATCTTTAAATCTGAAGAGGCTGGAGGGACGGGTCTACACGGATCATGCGAGCTTTTCCTACCGTGTGGATGGGAACAATGTGGATCCGGATACGGAAGGCGTCATGCTGGCACAGAACCAGCTGAAATATCAGGGACTCATAACCAGTATCAATCAGGAATTCACCAATCTGCAGACAGTGATGAAGTAAAAGAAGAGGAGATAGGAAAATGGGTTTGTTTTCTGCTTTCAACATTAATGCCTCCGGCCTGACGGCGGAGAGATACCGTATGGATATTATTTCGGAGAATGTGGCCAATGCTAATACCACGCGCACTGCAGACGGCAGTCCTTACCGCAGGAAAGTGGTTTCCTTTGAGGAAAAGAGCGAGAGGAATATGTCCTCTTTCAGCCATGTATTCGGCAAGGCTATCCACGATCATGCTTTTATGGAGACTACAGGTACAGGCGTCAGGGTGTCGGGTGTGTACCATGATTATGTCACGGAGATGAATATGGCGTATGACCCCTCCCATCCGGATGCGGACGAGAACGGCTATGTGACATATCCCAATGTGAACATCATCACTGAGATGACCAATATGATAGATGCCAGCCGTGCCTATGAAGCGAACTCCACGGCATTCAATGCCAGCAAGGCCATGGCGCAGAGAGGGCTTGAGATAGGCCAGTAAAAGCGTCATATAAATCGATAGTGAAAGAGGGGCATACAATAAAATGGATATAACAGCAATAACAGGTCTGACAGGGGTGCCCGGTCTGACGGGCATATCCGCAGATAAGGACGTGGAGCGCGCATCCCTGACCGGTACGCTGACGGACAAAGAGGAGAAAGTGGGAGGCAGTCTGTTCGATGCGTTCCTGAACAGCGCCATTGATAATATAAAGACTACAAACGCTTATCTTTCCGATGCGGAGGATGAGCAGATTAAGTTTGCCATGGGCGAGACGGAGAATTTCCATGACCTGACGATTGCCCTGCAGAAAGCGTCCGCAGCTCTGCAGTATACAGTGGCTGTCCGGGACAGACTGCTGGATGCCTATAAGGAACTGATGCAGATGCAAATCTGACATATGGCCCGCTCCCGTGTAAGAAATGTGCGGTGGGCATGAAAGGCAGGGAATTTAGAAATGACTAGGAGAGAAGCACCATGGCTGACAAGCTAAAAGAGATACCCGGTAAAGCACTGGAGTGGTGGAATAAATTTACGAGCAGACAGAAGACGATTATCATTGCGATAGTGGCAGTCGTGATATTCACTTTTGCCATTATCGTATATACTTTTTCAAGACCCCAGTATACAAGGCTGGGAACCTATGAGAGCAGTACCACCGCTGCAGAAATCGTTAAGATATTGGATGATGCCGACATTACACATAGAGAGAGCGCTGATGCGATGACCATCGATGTGCTGACCAGCCAGCTGTCCCAGGCTAATCTGGCCATTGCCACGGAAGGATATGTGCCGGACAGCCTGAAGTATACCGATATCGTAGAGACGGGCATGTCCATCACGTCATCGGACCGTGAGAGCATGCAGACGGAATACATAGAGCGCGGGCTGGAGAACATGTTCGCCAGGACAATGCCGGTAAAGGATGTGGCTATCAAGATAAACAGGCCGTCCAATTCCGGAAGACTGAGCGATTCCGATACGGATTCCTTTGCCACCATCACGGTGACGGTGACAGATGACTTCAATGCGGCCAATGCCACTGCAATGGCAAAAGCGGCTGCTACAGCGCTGGGCAATGACAGCACAGCGAATATAACAATAGTGGATCAGAACTGGAATCTGCTGTTCGCAGGGGGAGACGATTATTCCACCATGGGAATCGCCAGTTCCATGCAGGAACTGCAGACCCAGGCAGAAGCCATGGTGACGAATCAGGTGAAGAAAGTCCTGATTGGCACGAAACAATTCAATGAGGTGGAGGTGAGCAGTCATCTTTCTGTTGATTTTTCAGAGTACAACAAGAGGGTGACTGAGTACTCTGCCCCTGACGGTTATACCAACGGCATGCCATCCCATGAGGATACGCTCAGCTTTGAGAGTGACAATAGCACAGGGGGGATACCGGGCACGGATTCCAATACGGAGAATCTGACGGGATATGATTATCTTGGGGCGGGAGGCGGAACCACCTCCCAGGAAGAACGGTCCGTGGACTATCAGAACAATGTGTCCGACACCAGTACCATCACACCGGCCGGAAGCATTGACTACGATAATTCTTCCATATCTGTAGCACTGATTAAATATCGTGAATATTATGAAGAGAATGTAGAGAGACAGGGGCTCTTAGAAGGAATCTCCTGGGAGGACTTCAAGGAAGCCAACAGGGACGACATCAAACGGGAAGTGGATGAGGATGTGGTCCAGATGGTGGCCTATGCCAGCGGAATCGATGCCAGCAGGGTCGTGGTGGTTTCCTATGAGTCCCCCATCTTCTATGATAAGGAGGATTTTTTCGAGGCTGTCAGCAGCACGGATATCCTGAGCATCGTGATGATTATATTGATTCTGGGCCTCCTGGCTTTCGTGATACTGCGCAGCATGGTATCGAAGAAGAAAGAGGCCGTGGAAGAGGAACCGGAGCTGTCCGTGGAGGATATGCTTCAGTCCACGCCTGCGGAGCCTGAGATAGACGACATTGATGTGGAGACCAAGTCCGAGACGCGCAAGATGGTGGAGAAGTTCGTGGATGAGAATCCCGAGGCTGCCGCGAATCTGCTGCGCAACTGGCTGAATGAGGACTGGAATTAATGGGAGATAAAAGCGAGGTACGGATATGCCAAATAGTGCGACAAGCGAAATGGGAATCAGAGGGGTGCAGAGAGCTGCTATCCTCCTGATTTCTCTGGGGCCGGAGCGCTCTGCCGGTATTTTCAAGCATTTAAAAGAAGAAGAGATTGAGGAGATGACGCTGGAGATAGCCAATATCAGAAGCGTGACTCCCCAGGTGAAAGAGGCAGTCATCACGGAATTCTATGAGCTGTGCCTGGCCCAGCAGTACATTGCGGAGGGCGGTATCGGCTATGCGAAAGATTTGCTGGAGAAAGCTCTGGGAGCAGAGAAGGCTATGGATGTCATCGGCAAGCTGACGGCATCTCTGCAGGTGAAGCCTTTCGAGTTCGTGCGCAAGACGGATGCTACCCAGCTTATCAACTTCATCCAGGATGAGCACCCTCAGACCATCGCCCTGATATTGTCCTATCTGTCACCGGGGCAGGCGGCTCTGGTGATGTCGGCATTGCCTCCCGAGAGGCAGGCCGATGTGGCCAGGCGTATCGCCGTCATGGACCGCACCAGCCCGGACATCATCAAGGAGGTGGAGAAAGTGCTGGAGTCCAAGCTGGCAAGTCTCGTGAACCAGGATTATACCATCATCGGCGGCGTGGACGCTGTGGTGGAGATATTGAATACAGTAGACCGCGGAACGGAGCGCCATATCATGGAGACTCTGGAAGTGGAAGCGCCGGAATTGGCGGAAGAAATCAGAAAGAAGATGTTCGTGTTCGAGGATATCCTGCTTTTGGACGACAGAGCTATCCAGCGCGTGCTGCGTGATGTGGAGAACAACGATTTGACCATGGCCATGAAGAGCACTAAGGACGAGGTGAAGGAGGCAATCTTCAACAACATGTCCAAGCGTCTGGCGGTCATGATTAAGGAAGATATGGACTTTATGGGCCCTGTGCGTATGAAAGATGTAGAGGAGGCCCAGCAGAAGATTGTCAATGTCATCAGGAAACTGGAGGATGCCGGTGAAATTGTAATTTCCAGAGGTGGAGGTGACGAAATCGTTGTCTAGTAATCTGGTGAAACAATTTTTCATGACATTGCCTGAAGAGGAAGAAAAGCTGGTCATCGATAACAATGACCGTATCCGCAGAAGGCTGGAAGCCCTTTCCAGAGGGGATTCCGGGGATGGATTCGTATCCGGCCTTGCTATAGCGGATGTGATAGAAGCGCCTGAGGATGTGAGCGGCAATGTAATCAAGGCACAGGATGAAGCCAGGGAGCTTCTGGAGCAGGCAAAAGCGGAAGCGGAGGAGACGCTTTCCCAGGCCAGGGCCCAGGCGGAGAGCATTTTAGCAGAGGCCAGAACTCAGGCCGAGGCTGAAAAGCAGCAGGTGCTGGAGCAGGCAAAGCAGCAGGGGTACATGGAGGGCATGAGCAGAGCCCAGGCCCATGAGGGCGCCATGGAGCAGGAATATCTGGAGAAGAACCGGGCGCTGGAGGAGGAATATCAGCAGCAGATAGATATGCTGGAGCCGAAGATGGTAGAGACGATTACTGCAGTCTATGAGCATGTCTTCCATACGGAGCTTTCTTCTTATCGGGAGATACTGACAGCCCTGATTTCTGATGTGTTGCATAAGCTGGAGGGAAGCAGGAATTTCATCATCCACGTATCAAAGGATGATTATGCATATGTCAGCATGCAGAAGAAGCAGATACTGGCCGGCGCTGTATCGGAGAGCACCACTGTGGATGTGGTGGAGGACGCTGCAGTAGCAAGGAATGAATGCATGATAGAGACAGAAAACGGCATTTTCGACTGTGGACTGGGCACTCAGCTTTCGGAACTGAAAAAGAAGCTGATGTTGCTTGCCTGGTCAAAGGGTGAGAAGGACTTCTAGGGCGTCAGGGTACGCCGCTTAAGAAATTCTAAGTCTCACACTGTGGAGGAGGATGGTTTGCGGCAGGTTACTGTGGACTTCGCAAAATATAATAGATTGTCCGAAGGTTTTTTTTATAAGAAGAAAGGCAAGGTAGTCAATGTGGTAGGTCTGACTATCGAGTCGGCCGGACCTGACGCGAGACTGGGTGATATCTGTGAGATAGCGCCGGAGGGCGGAGAGAAGCCTATTCTGGCGGAAGTGGTAGGTTTCAAGGACAAGAAGACCTTGCTGATGCCTTATGACTCCGTGGACGGCATCGGTCTGGGATGTATCGTGGAAAATACGGGTAATCCTCTCCGGGTGCCGGTCAGCGATGCGCTGCTGGGCAAGACTCTGAACGGATTGGGGATTCCGGTGGACGGGACACATTTTGACGGTGTACCGTATCTGGTGGAGGCGGCGCCTCCTGACCCCATGAGCAGGAAAATCATCGATTCCGTGCTGCCGCTGGGGGTAAAGGCTGTGGACGGCCTGATTACTGTGGGCAAGGGACAGCGTATCGGCATTTTTGCCGGTTCCGGCGTAGGGAAGTCTACTTTGATGGGAATGTTCGCCCGCAATACCAAGGCGGATATCAATGTTATCGCTCTGATTGGGGAGCGCGGCAGGGAAGTGCGCGAATTCATAGAGCGCGATTTAGGGGAAGAGGGAATGAGGCGTTCGGTTGTGGTGGTAGCTACTTCGGACAGACCGGCCCTGGAGAGGAATAAGGCGGCCAAGACAGCCACAGCCATTGCGGAATATTTCCGGGACAGAGGCAAGGATGTGCTTTTGATGATGGATTCCCTGACCCGTTTTTCCATGGCACAGAGAGAAATCGGGCTTGCCAGCGGAGAGCCGCCGGTGACCAGAGGATATCCCCCCAGCGTATATTCGGAGATGCCAAAGCTTCTGGAGCGGGCCGGATGCGCGGCCAGAGGTTCCATCACAGGCCTGTATACGGTTCTGGTTGACGGCGATGATTTCAACGAGCCCATTACCGATACGGCCAGAAGCATCCTGGACGGCCATATCATGCTGGACAGGAAACTGGGGCATAAGAACCATTATCCCGCCATTGATATCCTGCAGAGCATTTCCAGATGCATGTCCCAGATAGCATCGAAAGAGCACAAGCAGGCGGCAGGAAAACTGAAAAATGTCCTTGCCACTTATAACGAGGCGGAGGATTTGATCAATATCGGCGCATACAAGAACGGCAGCAATCCGTCCATTGACTACGCCATATCAAAGATTGAGGCTGTGAACCGTTTCCTTTGCCAGGATGTGGATGAGAAATTCACGTTCGAGGACAGCGTGAATATGCTGCAGAAGCTGTTCTGACAGCAGGAAAAGTCTGATTCTGTGGAGGGAACGAGATGGCAAGATTCCGGTATTCCATGCAGAGCATTCTGAATATAAAGCTGAAGATGGAGACGCAGGCCAAGCAGGAATTTTCCGCTGCCAGAGCCGCTCTGGACGAAGAGGAAGAGCGGCTAAAGGCTTTGTATGACAGGAAAAGCAGCTATGAGGAGACGGGGCTAAAGCTGCTGTCAGGCACGCTGAAGCTTCGGGAAATCAATGAGAACAAAATGGCAATTCGATGTATGGAGGATTACATAGAAAAGCAACAGATTAACGTAAATATGGCGGAAGAGAATCTGGAGAGGGCCAGGGAGAAGCTCACGGAAGTGCGTATGGAACGCAAGACCCATGAGACATTGAAAGAAAAAGCTTTTGAAGCCTTTCTCATGGAGGAGAAGAGGCAGGAGAGCAAGGAGATAGATCAGCTGACCAGCTATACCTATGGCCAGCGCAGAAGTGAGGAAAGCGCAAGAAGCGTATCCGTTTAGGAGAGATTACTATATGGCAACAAAGGAATTGAGTCCTGTGGCTGCTGCGGCAGCAGAGGAAAAGGCAAAGCTTAAGGAAGAGAAAAAGAAATTCCGGCAGGAACAGAAAGAGCAGAAAAAGGAAGCCAAAAAGAGGGCGGCGGAGATAGCGAAACAGGAAGAGGCGCTGGGAGAGGACGGCGGCAATGGCGCAGTCACCTTTCTTGCGACTCTGCTGATAGTGATTCTGTGGCTGGCTATCGTCTGTGTAGTGATTAAGATGGATGTGGGCGGCTTCGGCAGCAGCGTCCTGACGCCTATATTAAAAGACGTGCCTGTTGTCAATAAGATTCTGCCCTCCAAATCACTTCCTTCTTCCGGGGAGAATGTGGATTCTGAGAGTTATGGGGGATATGACAGCATGGATGAGGCGGTAGCCTATATCAAGCAGCTGGAGCTGGAGCTGGAGAGGGAGCAGACTGCGTCCAAAGGTAAGGATTCACAGATTGACGAGCTGAAAGCTGAGGTTCTGCGGCTGCAGGAATTTGAGCAGAAACAGTCAGAATTTCAGCGCATCCAGACGGAGTTCCTGGAGCAGGTAGTCTATTCGGACAAGGGACCGGGCCCGGAGGAATACAAGAAGTTCTATGAGGCTGCAAATCCGGCCTCCTGGGAGTATGTCTACAGGCAGGTAATCACCCAGCTGCAGGCGGATCAGGAGATTCAGGACTTTGCCAATACCTATTCTGAGATGAAGCCGAAACAGGCGGCGGCAATTTTTGAGGATATGACAGATAATCTGGATTTGGTCGCTAAGATATTGAATGCCATGTCCGTGGATGACAGGGCGAAAATAATGGGAGCCATGGATTCCAGCGTGGCTGCAAAGCTCACGAAAATGATGGATCCGGACTCTTAAGGATCATATTTCAAACTCCGATATAATTTGTGGGGTAGTATTTTGATGCGAAAGCGTCAGAATATTTATGATATATCCCAAATAAAGTGGAAGAATAATTCCATTTAAAGAAAGGAGGGAAAGGATGTCAAGTACAGCTGTAAAGGAAGTCAGTTCGCTTTTCGCGAATATGACGGTGGCACAGGCAGGCAGGAATGCTCCGGGGGCCGCGAATTTCCAGAATATCTGGAATAATCAGATGAACAAGAATGCGGCGGGAAATACCTTTTCCAACAGCACTGCGGATGCAGCTAAAAAACAGAGTGTTTCAGGCACCCGGCTGCAGAAAGGGTCATCTCTGAAAGCAAAGGAAAGTCAGATCGCGCAGGAAGAGACAGCAGAGCTTTCTCCTGAGGAGCAGGAGCAGGCCATGGAAGTGCTGGGAAGTGCGGCGCTTAAACTGATGCAGGAGATTGCTGATGCTTTCGGTATCACGGTGGAAGAGCTTCAGGCGGCCATGGATAGTCTGGATATGGGACAGATGGATGTACTGGATGCTTCCAAGCTTGGCGCGCTTCTGCTGAATCTGGGCGGTGCGGAGGATTTATATGCGCTGGTCACAGACGGGGAACTGTATGATACCTACCGGATGCTGATGGATCAGCTGAATGGAGCTCTTCAGGAAAGCGCCGATGCGCTGGGGACAGAGCCGGAACAGTTACAGGCACTGATTCAGGACAATCTGGAGAGTGGTATACCTGTGGAGGAGGGGCTTGTCCGGACAGAACAAACCGAGAAGGCTGCAGAACTTTGGAGACAAGAGGGCAGCCAGCCGGTGGATGCGCAGTCTGATGCGGCTGGCAATGGAGTGCAGGAGGCCGTGCAGGAATCTCAGGAGACCCAAAATCAGGGTGAAGAGCAGAAACAGGAGCGGCATTCCGAGGGGAAATCCGACAGAGAGCCCCAGTTCAATCTGCTTTTACAGAACCTCAGAGCAGAGCAGTTTCAGCCCAATGCGGCACAGGCACAGAATGTGGCCCAGAGCAGTCCCTGGAGTGAGAACACACAGAATATCATGAACCAGATTCTGGACTACATGAAGCTTCAGCTGAACGCGGACAGCACAAATCTGGAGATGCAGCTCCATCCCGCAAGTCTGGGGACGCTGCAGATTCAGCTCGCTTCCAAGGCAGGCGTGGTCACAGCGAACTTTATTGCGCAGAACGAGGCGGTGAAAGCGGCGTTGGAGACCCAGATGATACAGCTCAAGGAGCAGTTCGAGGAGCAGGGCATCAGGGTGGAATCCATTGAGGTCACGGTACAGACCCACGAATTCGAGCGGAATCTGGATGAACAGGGCCGCGGAAGGAATGAACAGCCGGAAAAGAAGAACCGTTCGAGAAAGATTAATCCGGGCGGAGCTGTTTCCATGGAAGACGCAGAGGCAGAAGAGCCTGTGGCAGAGAGGATAACGGCAACCGGCAGCACGGTGGAGTACACCGCGTAAGAAATCAAAAAAATATCAGAAAGGAGAACGCAGATGAGTATATTGATGGCACCCGTGAAAGACGGCAAATTCGTGGAGACGGATACCCAGGCTTCCTTGAAAAAAGCAAACAGTTCCGACAAGAACGGCATGGACAAGGATGCTTTCCTGCAGCTTCTGGTAGCGCAGATGCAGTATCAGGATCCCCTGGAGCCCACTTCCAACACGGAATATATTTCCCAGTATGCGCAGTTCTCTCAGGTAGAGCAGATACAGAACCTGGCGGCTACCTCGGAACTGGCCAGAGCGAGTTCACTGGTGGGGCAGGAGGTCTATATCAAGACCACATCCTCAAACGGAAAGCAGAACCTGCTGTACGGCAAGGTGGATTATGTGGTGTTTGAGAACAACAAGGCTTACCTTGCTATCGATGAGTCTCTCTATTCGCTGGATGATTTGGATTCGGTTGTGGATCAGGACTACAAGAATGCATTTGACAAGGCGTACAATTTCACAGTAAAGCTGAACAAACTTCCTGTCCTGAACGCCGTCGATTTGTCCTATGCGGAGGATATCGATGAGTTGGAGAAGATCTACAATGAGATGACGGATTACGAGAAGAGCTTCCTGACAGACGAGAATGTGGAGAAGCTGAAGAAGTATATCGAGAAATTAAAGGAAGTGCGCCAGGCCGCAGGCGAGGGTGGCGATGACGGCGAGGATGGGGACGATTCCGGTACCGACGAGACGGAGGGCGCTGATGGAGCCGGCGGAGCGTAAGCACCACTGACAGCGGAAATTTCTATCAGGACAAAAAGGAGCATACAGGGATGGATATTCAGAACAATGGCTATATGTCCATTGCGCAGCTGACGGACCAATATCTGGGCAAGGCCCGTAAGGCATCGGTCCGGGAGACCAGGGAGGGTCTGACCTTTCAGGATGTCCTGCAGCAGAAAGCGGAGCCGGGAGCCTGCAGCCTTAAGTTTTCCAAACATGCCATGGGGAGGCTGGCCGACCGCAATATCGAGCTGGACGACAGCCAGTTGGAACGGCTGGCATCAGGCACCAGGAAAGCGGAGCAGAAGGGCATCAGGGATTCGCTGGTGATTGTAGATTCGCTGGCATTCATTGTGAACGTGCCGAACCAGACAGTGGTCACAGCAATGGACAGTACGCAGACAGATGAGAACATATTTACGAACATCAATGGGGCAGTTATCATGTGACCGGACCTCAAGGGGGTCATGAGCCCCTCGAATGACAGAGAGGGGCATGCTTCGTTGAAAGACATTTACCAATCAACATGTATAGCGAGTGGGCGCTTCCGGAATGCCGCACCGGAAAGGACAGACGGATGCACTCACGAGTATAGGAGGAAGCAAGCACTATGATGAGATCGCTTTTCTCTGGCGTGTCGGGACTGAAGACACACCAGACCAGAATGGACGTTATCGGTAACAATATCGCCAACGTGAACACGGTAGCCTACAAATACAGCACCATGACGTTCGCGTCATTGATGAGCCAGACCACCCAGAGGGCCAGCGGCGCCAACGCCACTACTGGTACGGGCGGCGTCAACGCCAGGCAGATCGGCCTGGGCGTGAAGACCAGCGCCATCAATATCAATATTACGGCCCAGGGCGCAAGCCAGTCCACGGGCAATCCCTTTGACATCATGATTACGGGGGAGAACTTCTTCGTAGTCAGCGACGGCAAGCAGAACTACTTTACCAGGGACGGTTCCTTCTATGTGGACGGAGCGGGAAACCTGGCCATGACCAGCATCGGTTACAATGTCATGGGATGGCAGCCGGATATCGACCCGGAGACCGGGGATGTGAGGGGCATCAAGAAGGATACGGTGTCCGCCCTGCGCATCATGAGCTCCGCTAACATGACTTATCCGCCTGAGGCTACCAGTGAGGCTTATATGTCCGGTATCATTGATTTGAACGATACGGATGTGACTTCTGACGGCGGTAAGGTGGTGAACCTGAATTTCTATGATTCATTGGGGTATACGTATACGGCTAAGTTTTCGTTTAAGCAGGATCCGGGGACTCCTGCAGGCCCCAACGGTACTCCTGCGGCTGTTCCGGGAGATCAATACAAGTATACTATGTCGCTCGTTGAACTTCAGGATTCGACAGGAAAGAAAGTGCCTGCAAATGCAGCTGATGAAGCGGCGTATACTAAGATAATGCAGTCTATAATGGCAGATAGAACAGTTATATTTGATAAGAAAACAGGTAAGATTGCTTCACTTGCGGAAGGTACAAATACACCGATTACTAATTTGAATGATATGCATTTTAATTTAAATCTTGATGTATTGAATGACACTGCGAATCCTCCTGCTACAGCTACTGATGCGGGTAATTTCCAGAAGATTAACCTGGACATCTCCCAACTGACGACCTTCGACAACAAGGGAACCTCCACCGCGGGAGCCACCAACGGCAAGGACGACAAGTACAACACCGGCTCCGGCCGCCGTGTAGGCGCCATGATCGGCGTAGCCATCCAGCAGAACGGAGAAATCTACGCAAGCTACGACAACGGCATGACCAAGCTCTTGGGCCAGATTGCCACGGCCAGGTTCGCTAACGCGTCCGGTCTGGAGAAGCAGGCGGACAATCTCTACTCTGCGACGCTGAACTCCGGTGCTTTCGACGGCATCGGCGTGGACATCACAGCGGACGGAGGCTACATGTCCACCGGCCAATTGGAGATGAGCAACGTGGATCTGTCCTCGGAGTTCACGGAGATGATTACCACCCAGCGTGGCTTCCAGGCTAACAGCCGTATTATAACAGTATCCGATACGCTTCTGGAAGAATTAACTAACCTGAAGAGGTAAATTTTTCTCGCTTTATAAGTTGAAGTATGATATAATAGCAACGAAAAGCTTTTCTTCCATGTTCGGAGGCAGGAGCGGCCGGGTGGCCATACTGCCAATGAACCGCCTGTATTTATGGCATAAAGGGGGACAGTGGTCTGTCCCCCATATTCTTGTAATGCGTAGGCTGCAGGGTTTCGACGTGAGGGCATTGGCCTGTCACAGAGGGAGAGTCCAAGGTGGTGGCAGGTATGACAGGGTAGAGAAAAGAGGCATTGAAATGATTGAAGTGACGAAACTGAACGGAGTGAAAGTTCTGGTGAATCCGCATCTGTTTGAAGTAGTGGAGGAAACCCCCGACACGGTCATCACTCTTACCACTGGAAAAAAAATAATTGTAAAAGAAAGTAGACAAGAGATCAAAAATCTTGTAATATTATATAGAAAGGGTATTTTTGCGGACTAATCAAAAGAAGCAGAAGAGTAGGTGATTTTCGTGGATATTGCGTCTTTAGTTGGTATTATTTTATGTTTTGCGATGATGCTTTATGGTATCATAGATGGTGCCGGTATCAATAACCTGGTAAAGGAATATTGGAACTTCCCATCAGCCATCATTACCTTTGGTGGTGCCTTTGCTGCTACGCTGACATCGCACAGTATGGCAGACTACATAAGCGGCCTGAAGAGCTTTGCACTTATCTTTAAGGTTCCGGCAGTGAATACCGCGGATATGATTCGTAAGATTATTGATTTGTCCAATGTGGCTCGTAAGGAAGGGCTCCTTTCGCTGGAGGAAGCTGCCGCGGATATGGATGATGCTTTCCTGAAGAAAGGAATCCTTCTGATGGTAGACGGCACGGATCCGGAACTTGTGCGTGCTATCATGGAGACGGAACTGGTCAGTATTGAGGGAAGACATAAGACATGCATCGGTTTCTGGGATACTCTCGGAGCAATGGGCCCTGCATGGGGTATGATTGGTACCCTGATCGGACTGGTTGACATGCTGTATCATATGGATAATGTGGCTACTCTGGGACCTGCCATGGCTGTGGCCTTGATTACCACGTTTTATGGTTCCGTGCTTGCCAATGCCATCTGTACTCCGGTGTCCAATAAATTGAAAGTAGACAATGCTGCAGAGATGATGCTGAAAGAGGTTATGATTGAGGGCCTGCTGTCCATTCAGGCCGGAGAGAATCCGAGAGTCATCGAAGAGAAGCTGAAATCTTTCCTGTCTCCTCAGGAAAGAGAGGCCGCTGGCGGTTCAGATGCGGGGGGTGAGGAGTAATGGCAAAGCGCAAAGAGGATGCGCCGCCCGCCGGTTCGCCGGCATGGATGGCGACTTTCAGTGACCTGATGAACCTCCTTCTCTGCTTTTTTGTCATGCTTTTCGCTATGTCCAGTATTGAGGAGGCCAAGCTGCAGGAGTTTGTGGCTGCCATGAACAATACTTTCAGCGTCTTCGATGGCGGCGCAAGCGCTATCGGAGATGGTATTCTGATCAGCAACGGAGTCAGCCAGCTCAATGAGCTTGATCAGTATATCAACAGCACTGGTAAAACTGCTGACAGTGAGACAGACGGAGAGGACTTCAACGATTACGAAATGTCCCCTGAGGCCATGGAAGAAATCCTTGAGGACAAGATGCTGGAAGAAAATGAAGAGCGCGTGGAGGAAATCGAGGAAGCTCTGAGCGAGAGTGACATCGCGGATGAAGTGGAAATCAGTTTTACCGCCCAGTATGTGAAGCTGACTATGAATGGCGGACTGTTGTTCGACTCGGGAAGCGCGGAGCTGAAAGATGATGCGAAGATGATTATCGATAAGGTAGGCATCATATTGGAGCGCTATGGAAGCACGGGCACGATAGAAATCGAGGGGCATACGGATAATGTTCCCATGAAGAGCGCCCAGTATCCCAGCAATGAAGAGCTGAGCAGCGCGAGAGCCCTGTCAGTGTTCTATTATCTGCTGGACTCTACTACTTTGAATCCGCTGAACCTGAAACATGCCGGAATGGGCGAGAGAGTTCCTATTGCCGACAACTCCACTCCGGAGGGCAGGAGCAGAAACAGAAGAGTCGAGATATTGATTTACAATCCGTCCCAGGGTTAAGTCTTATGAATTTCAAGGAAAATTGATGATAGAAGAAAGGGTTTTCACGATATGAAAAAGAATTTGTTAAGCGTGCTGATATTGGTGCTGATGATTGTAAACATTGCCATGTCGGCGGTCATGATGATGAGCGTGACCAGCACGAACCAAAAGACGGCCGCCCTGATGGACAGCATTGCGACAGCGATGAACCTGGAATGGAACAGCCCGGGCAGTCTGACGGATGTGCCCTTGTCGGATTCCGAGACTTACAATGTAGGAACGATGACAGTCCATCTGGACTACTCGGAGATAGTGGGAGAGGATGGCACTGTCACTACCAGCGACAAGCAGATATACATTGTATTTGACATCGCTCTTCTGTTGAATAAGACCCATGAGGATTATGAATCGTACGGCGGTGACAATATGAGCCAGTACGACAGCATGATTAAGGATGCCATTGAGAATGTAGTGACCAACTATACTGAAGAAGAGTGCCGAGCGGACTTCAGCGGCGCCATCAGGGATGAAATCCTCGCTGCCATTCAGGATTTATTCCATTCAAAGGTCGTATACGGCATTACGTTGAACAACGTAAAGTACGGCGGCGGCTGACGGACAGACAGGTTGGATAGTATGGCGGACAGCCAAAGAAGCATATGACAGGAGGTGGACCTGTGTGGCCGATATTCTTTCCCAGGCGGAGATAGATGCCTTGCTTTCGGCAATGTCTTCTGGTGAGCTCGATACAGAGCAGATGCAGCAGAAAGATGAAAAGAAAGTTAAGAATTACGATTTCAGCAGTCCTACGAAGTTTTCTAAAGACCATCTGAGGACGCTGGAGATTATATATGAGCATTATGCAAGGTTGCTTTCGACCAACCTTCCCGTGTATCTGCGCAAGAACGTGCAGGTGTCGGTATTGGGCTCGGAGGCCATAAAATTCAATGAATTTACCAACTCGCTATCAAGCCCGGTCATCATGGGAATAGTCAATTTCACACCCCTGAATGGTTCGATTATCATGGAGTTGGGCACGAATCTCGGCTATGCCATGTTGGACCGTATGCTGGGAGGAAATGGACAGCCTCTGGATAAAAGCAGAGACTTTTCCGAGATAGAACAGATAATCATAGAAAAGATATTGGTGATGTTCGTCCAGCTTCTCAGAGAGCCGTGGAAGAACGTGATTGATATATCCCCTGTGCTGAGCCGGTTGGAGACCAATGCGCAGTTCGCGCAGATAATCGCTCCCAGCGAGATGGTCGCTATCGTGACATTGAATATCAAGATTGGGGATGTAGAGGGTATGATGACCATCTGTCTCCCATTCCTCACCCTTGAGGATGTCATGGATAAGCTGAATACGAAATACTGGTATTCCACCATGCAGGAGAGGCATGACGAGAATTATGAGATGTATATCGAGTCGATGATTCGGAAAGTGGATGTGCCGGTGAAAGCAGTACTCGGTACGAGCACTATATCTGTAGGTGATTTCATGAACCTGCAGGTAGGAGATTGCATCAAGCTGAATTCCCTGATGGATCAGGATATGGATATCTATGTAGGCAATATCAAGAAGTTTACTGCGTTGCCTGGCACGGAAAGAGACTCTTATGCTGTCAGGATTACTTCGGTCATTAGAGAGGAGGAATAAACAATGGATGGTGCATTGTCTCAAGACGAGATAAACGCATTACTTTCTGGCATTGATTCGTCTGAGGACGATGATGCCCGGGCTGCCGGAATCGGCAAGGAGGGCGGCGAAAACTCTGGCGGCGCAATCCAGAGTATGGAAGAAGCCAGGGAATTGCTTTCGGATGTTGAGAAAGACGCTGTCGGTGAGGTTGCCAATATCAGCATGGGTTCTTCGGCTACCACATTGTATTCTCTTGTAAACAGGAAAGTCAATATCACGACACCGGAGGTGGGATTTGCCACATGGGATAACCTGTTGGATCAGTATGAAAGACCATGCGTCTTCATCCAGATTAAATATACGGTTGGCCTGGACGGCACGAATATTCTGATATTGAAAGAGCATGATGTGAAAGTCATCACTGATCTGATGATGGGCGGCGATGGCACGAACACGGATGGAGAGCTGGGTGAACTGCATCTGAGCGCCATATCCGAGGCCATGAACCAGATGATGGGAGCATCGGCTACGTCTCTTTCCACGATGATGAATACAAAAATCGACATCAGTCCGCCAGAGGCAGAACTGCTGGATTTGGCCCAGGTGAGGAATGGAGAGGATGTTTCGCCTTTTTTGGGAGGCATCTTTGTAAAGATATCTTTCCGAATGCAGATTGACGATTTGGTAGACAGTTCCATCATGCAGCTGTATCCCATAGATTTTGCGCGCAAAGTAGTGGATACTTTTATGAATTCGCAGTCCGCGGCAGTTGATGAAGAGAAGAAAGAGCAGGCTTCTTCCGGTGCGGCGCAGCAGGCGGCTGTGGGACCGCAGCCTGGCATGAATCAGGCAGCAGCGGTTCCCCAGATGGATATGAACGCGGCAGCGAATATGGGCATGCCTATGGGAGCAGGTATGAATTCTCAGATGAATGCGAATGCCATGAATATGGGCGGCATGCCGATGGGAATGAACCCTCAGATGATGAATATGGGTGGTATGCCTATGGGGGCAATGGGCATGCCTATGGGGATGAACCCCCAGATGATGAATATGGGCGGAGCAATGAATCCTCAGGCCGCCATGCAGAATATCAATGTTCAGCCTGCGCAGTTCCAGAGCTTTGCGGCGGATGGAGGCAGCATAGCAGGACAGGAGAACATCGGACTCATTATGGATGTCCCTCTGAACGTAACCGTGGAGCTTGGCCGTACAACCAAGTCCATTTCCGAAATTCTTGACTTTGCACCTGGCTCTATCATTGAGCTTGACCGTATTGCCGGTGAGCCTATAGATGTTCTGGTAAATGGAAAGCTTGTTGCAAAGGGAGAAGTAGTTGTAATTGAAGAGTGCTTCAGCGTAAGGATAACAGAGATTATCAAGTAGGAGGATAATTTAATGGCAAAGAATATTTTGATTTGCGATGACGCGGCGTTCATGAGGATGATGATCAAGAATGTCCTGACCAAGGGTGGCTACAATGTTGTGGGTGAGGCTGAGAACGGCGCCAAGGCAGTGGAGAAGTACAAAGAACTCTCTCCGGATCTGGTGCTGATGGACATCACCATGCCTGAGATGGACGGAATTCAGGCCCTGAAAGAAATCAAGGGCATTGATGCCGGTGCAAAGGTCATCATGTGTTCCGCTATGGGACAGCAGGCGATGGTAGTGGAATCTATTCAGGCCGGTGCAAAGGACTTCATTGTAAAGCCGTTCCAGGAGGATCGTGTCTTGGAGGCTGTGAAGAAGGTCATCGGTTGATGGTGCTATTGACTCAGAACGCGGGCGCTTATGCCCAGTTCATCACAGTGCTCTTGCTGTTTGTGGTAGTGCTGGGGATAACAGCTGCTGTCACGAAGTGGCTGGCGAATTATCAGAAGCAGCAGGGCATGAATGAGAATATAGAGGTAATAGAGACCACTCGTATTGCAAATAATAAGTATATCCAGATTATACGGGCAGGCGGGAAATACATGGCCATTGCTGTCTGTAAGGATACGGTTACCATGTTGGGCGAGATTCCGGAGGATACGCTGAAAGAGACGAAGCCTGTGCAGGGTTTTAACTTCAAAGAGCTTCTCGATAAGGCCATGATCAAAAAGGATGCCGCCCGGGAAGAGCCAAAGGATAATCAGTTGCATGATGAAAAATAAGCTTAAAACCAAGCGAATAGTAACCGCAATATGCCTACTGGTCACGGTGGGCATATTGTGTATTGTAAGTTCAATGACAGTATTTGCCAGCAATGCGGAGACGGATCCGAATATTCTGTCCATTACCATGAATGACGGGAATGGGGAAATCAACGGCTCTCTGCGTATCCTGCTGACCCTGACGCTGATATCCATTGCGCCCATTCTCATCATAATGATGACATCCTTTACGCGTATCATCATTGTGCTGCATTTTACCCGGGCGGCGCTGAATACGCAGACGGCTCCGCCGAACCAGATTCTTGTGGGATTGGCTCTGATTCTTACCTTTTTTATCATGGAGCCCTATGTGGAGGAAATCAACGAGCAGGCGTACCAGCCTTATGAGGCGGGGGAAATTGAGCTGGATGAGGCATTGGAGCGAGGGGTAGCGCCTCTGCGGAGATTCATGTACCCGCAGACGCAGCTGAAAGATGTGGAGCTGTTCATGGATATCTCCGGACAGGAATGGGACGGGGAGACTCTTGACAGCATACCGATGTCTGTATTGCTGCCCAGTTTTATGCTGGGCGAGCTGCGGATGGCGTTCTGGATAGGTTTCGTGATTTATGTACCATTTATTGTCATTGACATGGTAGTGGCATCCACGCTGATGAGCATGGGTATGATGATGCTGCCGCCGACTACGATTTCCATGCCGTTCAAGATTCTGCTCTTTGTCCTGGCGGATGGTTGGAGTATGGTGATAGGAAAGCTGGTAGAAACGTTTTATTGGTAAAGTGTGAGTTGCGAGAAGAAGTGAGCCGGAAAGGAGGAGTTGCAGGATGACGGTAGAAGCGGTTATGGACATCACAAGTCAGGCATTGTTCCTGATTATTAAGGTATCGCTGCCGGTGCTGCTGGTATCGCTGTGTGTAGGTCTGGCTGTCAGTATTTTCCAGACGGTGACCTCCATTCAGGAGCAGACGCTCACCTTTGTGCCTAAGATTATCTGTGTCTTCCTTTCCTTGATTTTATTTGGGAACTGGATGATGACAGCCATGGTAGAGTTTATGGTGACACTGTGGTCAAACTTCGGTCTCTACACGGGTAGTTGAGGGGCATGATGGATGATAAACTATTCCTTTTCCATTTATGATTTGGAATATTTTCTTTTGATTTTAGTCAGGGTATCATGTTTCGTATATGTGGCCCCTTTCTTCAGTATGAGGAACACGCCCGCCAATGTACGGGTGGCAATGAGCTTTTTCACCTCATTGCTTCTGTATCAGGCCCTGACGCCCACAGAGGCAGTGGCCTATTCTTCATTGATGGGATATACTGTCATCGTGCTGAAAGAAGCACTGGTGGGGCTGCTGATAGGATTTGCGGCCAATATTTGTACCTCTATCGTGAATTTCGCGGGTTCTATCGCGGATATGGAGACAGGATTGTCCATGGTGACCCTGATGGACCCCACCTCCAGAGAAAGTACCAGCATCACGGGCGTCCTTTATCAGTATGTGCTGATGTTCATGATGATTGCCACAGGGATGTACCGGTATCTGTTCGGTGCTCTGGCGGATACTTTTGTGCTGATTCCTGTGAATGGAGCGGTGCTCCGTTCGGAGTCATTGATGAATTCCATGCTGGAATTTCTCTCAGACTATGTTATCATCGGCTTTCGCATCGTATTGCCGATATTTTGTTCTATATTGCTGCTGAATGCCGTTTTGGGCGTACTGGCCAAGGTGGCGCCGCAGATGAATATGTTCGCGGTAGGTATCCAGCTGAAAGTACTGGTGGGGCTGTCCGTGCTGTTTCTTACAGCGGGCATGCTGCCTGGGATAGCTGATTTTGTGCTTGATGAGATGAAGAGAATGATTGATTCCTTTGTGGGAGGCATGATATGATTCAATATAATCTGCAGTTCTTTGCAAAGGAAGGCATGGGCGGTGAGAAGACAGAGCCTGCCACTCAAAAGAAGTTGGATGATGCCCGCAAGAAAGGACAGGTGGCCAAGAGCAGGGAGATTACCAATGGTCTGGAGCTTTTGGCGCTGTTTCTGATATTGAAGTTCTGGGTAGGGCATATGGGAGTGCAGTTTCTGGATGTCTTCAACAGCGTTTACAGCAAGATTCCGGAAGTGACAGTGTACTGGCAGGATACTATGCCGGAGCGGGAAGCAGGCATCCTGTTCAGCCAGCTCTTGCTGGGGGTCTTGATGATCACAGCTCCGATTCTGCTGGTGGGATATCTGATCGCGTTTGTCACAGATGTGGCGCAGGTGAAGTGGAAGCCCACTCTGGAGCCTATGAAACCTAAGTTCAGCAAACTGAATCCAATCAGCGGCTTCAAGAAGATTTTTTCAGTGAACGCATTGGTGGAACTGGTCAAATCCATCGCCAAAATTCTTTTGATAGGATATGTCTGCTATAGTTATCTGAAAGATAAATGGCCGATATTATTTAATCTCTATGACGTGACACTGATGCAGGCGCTGGGGATTGTAGCTGATACCGTGACAGATTTGGGCATACGTGTTGCAGTGTTTTACATGGTGCTGGCATTTGCGGATTTCGCTTATCAGAAATTTAAGTTCTCCAATGATATGAAGATGACCAAGCAGGAAGTCAAGGAAGAGTTCAAACAGCAGGAAGGGGATCCGCAGGTCAAGGGAAAAATCAGGCAGAAGATGAGGGAGACCTCCATGAAGCGTATGATGCAGTCTCTGCCCCAGGCGGATGTGGTCATCACGAACCCCACCCATTATGCGGTAGCCATCAAGTACGATCCTCAGGTGGCGGATGCGCCCCTGGTGATAGCAAAGGGTGAGGATTATCTGGCAGCGCGCATCAAGGAAGTCGCTAAGGAGAATAACATAGAAATTGTCGAGAACAAGCCTCTGGCCAGGATGCTGTATGCCAATGTGGACATAGGTCAGGCGGTGCCGCCGGAACTGTATCAGGCGGTGGCAGAGGTGTTGGCGTTTGTATATCATTTACAGGGAAAAGTGTGAACGGAATGAAGATTTTCTAAGGCTGGAAAGTACCCGGCCTAAGAAAATCTGAGTCATTCCGGGAAGAATCGCAGGGGAAGCGGTTCTTCCAGCAGGATTAGAATGATTCAGAGGAGGAGATGACAGCATGAGCGATAAAATGGCGAGAACAGATGTTATGATAGCTATCTATGTGCTGATAGCGTTCATGATGTTCATAGTACCGCTTCCGGCAGTAATCCTGGATGTTTTCATGGCACTTAATATCGCTGTGGCTTTTACGATTTTGTTTGCCTGTATGTTTATCAAGGAAGTGCTGGATATGTCCTACTTCCCTACCATTCTTTTGTTCACTACGATTTTCCGGATTGCCATGAACGTATCTTCGACAAGACTGATTCTGAAGACAGGCACCTCCGGAAACGTGGTACTGACATTTGGAGAATTTGTAGGCGGCGGCGATTTGATTATCGGAGCAATCGTTTTTATCATTCTGATCATGATTCAGTTCCTGGTCATTAATAAGGGCTCTGAGCGTGTGGCTGAAGTTACCGCGAGATTTACCCTGGACGCTATGCCTGGTAAGCAGATGGCTATCGATGCGGATTTGAATACCGGTGCCATCGATGACAGGGAAGCGAGAGAGCGGCGTGAGAAGATTCAGCTGGAATCCAGCTTTTTCGGTTCCATGGACGGTGCCGTGAAGTATGTAAAGGGAGATGCCATCGCAGGCCTTCTGCTGACGCTCATCAATTTGCTGGGCGGCCTTGCCATGGGTATGCTGCGAGGCGGCATGGATCCCATGACGGCGCTGGATAATTACGGCATCCTCACCATCGGTGACGGCCTGGTGAGCCAGATTCCCTCTCTGCTCATTTCACTGTCTACAGGTGTATTGGTCACAAAGGGAAGCAAGGAGTCAGAGTTCGGTCCGGCCATTGTCAGACAGCTCTTCGGAATACCGAAAGTCATGTACATGGTGGGCGGGACGCTGGCCTTTTTGTCGATATTTACTGATTTGAATACCATCCTGTTCCTGGGGATGGGCCTCGTGTTCATCGTAGGAGGCAGAATGATTGCCGGCAATCTGGAGACAGAGGCAATAGAGCGCGAGGTGGACAGCGATGAGGAGGCAGCGGAGGAAATGCGCCAGCCTGAGAATGTGGCGAGCCTCCTGCAGGTGGATCCCATCGAGCTGGAGTTCGGTTACGGAATCATTCCCCTGGCCGATGTGAACCAGGGCGGAGATCTGCTGGACCGCGTGGTCATGATTCGAAGACAGATTGCGCTGGAGCTTGGTACGGTGGTGCCCATCATCCGCCTGCGCGACAATATCCAGCTGAATCCCAATCAGTATATCATTAAGATTAAGGGCATACAGGTCAGTGAAGGAGAAATCCTTTTTGACCATTACATGGCCATGAATCCAGGCTATGTGGAGGAGGAAATCACAGGTATTCCTACCTTTGAGCCGTCATTCCATCTGCCGGCCATCTGGATTACAGAGGGACAGAGGGAGCGGGCGGAGAGCCTGGGTTATACAGTAGTGGATCCGCCGTCCATCATCGCTACTCATCTGACGGAAATCATCAGGCAGCATATCGACGAGCTGCTGAGCAGGCAGGATGTACAGAATCTGGTGAACAACATGAAGGAGACGAATCCTTCGCTGGTGGAGGAACTGGTGCCGAAGCTTCTGGGGCTGGGAGAAATCCAGAAAGTGCTGCAGAATCTTTTGAAAGAGGGCATCTCCATCAGGGATCTCCTTACCATCATGGAGACGCTGGCCGACTATGCGCCGGCCACCAGAGATACGGATATTTTGACGGAATATGTAAGACAGAGCCTGAAGCGGGCTATTTCCACGAAATATTTTCCGTCCCACGAGACCACCAGTGTGGTCACTTTGGATCCGAAAGTGGAACAGGAGATTATGGGAAGCGTGAAGCAGACGGAAAACGGAGCTTTCCTGAATCTGGATCCGGGGAGATCCCGGGCAATCATCGATTCAGTGGGCAAGGAAGTCCAGAAGCTGGAGAATCTTGGAAAGAATCCAATTGTGATTACATCTCCTATTGTACGTATGTATTTCAAGAGATTGACAGAAGATTATTTCAGAGAATTGGTAGTCGTATCTTATAATGAAGTCGAAACGAACGTAGAATTACAGTCTGTGGGGATGGTGACAGCATAAAATGATAATCAAGAAGTTTTTGGGCAAAACGGAAGAGGAGGCGGTAGAGGCTGCCAAAAAAGAGTTGGGAAACGGCATTGTTATCATGAACGTGAAGACCGTGAAACAAAAAGGCCTGATGGCTTTGTTCCGGCCAAAGATGACCGAGGTCACGGTAGCGCTTGAAGAAGAGAAAGACAGCCAGCGTTTCCAGCGCAAGGAAAAAAATGCCGGGACGGCAGGAGGCTCTGTGCTTCAGGGTGAGCAGCCGATATCCGGGGCGGGAAATACCCTGCAGGCCGGGGAAAGTTCTCTGGAAGACAGGGTTTCCATCGAGAAGAAGCTTGACAATCTTCAAAATCTCCTGGTGAGCCGTTTTCAGCAGAGCGAAGAAGAGCGTAAGGATCTTCTGGCTGAGGAGGAGGCTTTGGATTCGGGAGAGTCCGAGGAAGAAGGGGAGACGGAGGAAAAGGAAGCGGTCACAGAACAGCAGCGTTTCATGAAGCTTCTCTATAATACCATGCTGGAGAGCGAGGTTGACGAGAAATACGCGAACCAGATTGTGGACGAGGTAGATGTGTCAGGACAGTCGAATCTTCCCTTTGACTATATTTTGGGAAATGTATACCAGAAGATGATTCTGAAATTCGGCAGAGCGGAGGGCATCGCCGAGACGGAGGGGCATCCCCGGATTGTCGTCTTCATGGGCCCCACAGGGGTGGGAAAGACCACTACCATAGCCAAAATAGCCAGCGACTATGTAGTGGAGGAGAAGAAAAAGGTTGCGCTTCTGACTTCGGATACCTATCGGATTGCCGCGGTAGACCAGCTGCGTACCTATGCCAATATCCTGGAAGTGCCTTTCTGTGTCATCTATTCGGAGGACGACGTAAAAGAGGCAATACAGGAGTTTGCAGAGTATGACTATGTCTTTGTGGACACGGCGGGCCATTCCCATCAGAATGAGGAACAGCTGAACCATATGAAGAGACTGGTGGAGGTGGTGCAGGAGGCAGGGGACAGTCAGTTTTTTCTGGTGCTTTCCGCTACCACGAAGTACAGGGATCTGCAGAAAATTGTATCCTGTTACAACCAGGTTGCGGATTATCAGCTGATTTTCACGAAGCTGGACGAGACAGATGTATTGGGGAATCTGTTGAATCTGAAGCTTTATACAGACAAATCGATTGCTTACGTGACGCATGGGCAGAATGTGCCTAATGATATTGAGCTGTTCAATCCCCAGAAGACGGTGAAGCAGATTTTAAGCAAGAAGCAGGAGAGGAATGAGACATAAGAAAGAGAGAAAAAGGCACGTAAGGAGGTAAGAGATGGATCAGGCGGAACAGTTACGAATCCTTAAGGCTGAAAAGCAGCAGCCGAAATCATTGGCCCGTGTCATTGCTGTCACCAGCGGCAAGGGCGGCGTAGGTAAGTCCAATACCTCTATCAATCTGGCTATCCAGTTCAAGAAAATGGGGAAACGTGTCATCATTCTGGATGCGGATTTTGGCCTTGCGAATATTGAAATCATGTTTGGCACGGTTCCCGAGCACAGCCTCAGCGACTTGATTTATCAGGGGAAGAGCATAACGGATATCATCACCTGGGGTCCCATGGGGGTGGGGTTCATCTCCGGCGGAAGCGGTATTGTGGGGATGTCCAATCTGAGCCATGATTATCTGAATTACATCATCAAGAACCTGGTACAGCTTGACAGCATTGCCGACATCATCATTGTGGATACGGGAGCGGGCATTTCTGACGCGGTGCTGGAATTCCTTGTAGCCAGCGGCGAAATACTTCTGGTGACTACGCCTGAGCCCACTTCGATTACAGACTCCTATTCACTGGTAAAGGCGCTCTACCGGCATCCCAAATTTGATGCGGAGACAATGAAAGTGAAGCTGATTGCCAACAGGGTGGGGAAGGCATCAGAGGGACAGACGCTTTTTAATAAACTGAATGCTGTGCTTGAGCGCTATCTGAAAGTTCCTATGACGTATTTGGGCTACGTGCCGGAGGATTTCCACTTGTCAAGGTCAGTGATGCAGCAGGTTCCGGTGTCCCTCCATAATCCCGGCGCCAGGTCTACAGCGGCTTATGAGCGTATTGCGGCGCGGCTTCTGGACAGGGAAGAGGCACAGAGACAGCCCAAAAGAGGGATGGCAGCATTTTTTTCATCTATAATTACAACAAAACGGTAAAACGAAAAGTAAAGGCAGGTGGTTGTTATGTTTTCCAAATTTATATCAATCGGAGATAAGATTGAATTACAGGCTGTGTCACGGGAAGATGAGGAGAAGCCCGAAAGTCCGGCGAAAGTGTACCACAGTGAGGTGACCGAGATTCAGTCTGAGGATACCGTCGAGATTACCATGCCGATGGAGAAGTCGAAATTGATTCTGCTTCCCATAGACAGTGAGTATGACATGATTTTCTATGGCTCCAGCGGTCTGTTCCAGTGCCTGGGCAGAATTATCGATCGCTATAAGAGCAATAATTCCTATCTGCTCCTGGTGGAAATGACCAGTAATCTGCGCAAATATCAGCGGCGCGAGTTCTATCGCCTGCGCTGTGCCCTGGAGATGCATGCCAGGACACTGAGAGAGGATGAAGTGCAGACAGTGGAGAGCAGGATGCCTTATACTCTGTCAAATGACTTTCCTCTGAAAGAAAGCGTCATCGTGGATATCAGCGGCGGCGGACTTCGTTTTGTAGCCGCGCAGCGCTTTGAGCAGGGCAGTCTTCTGTATTGCAGTTACCATCTGATGAATGGCGGAGAGCACAAAAAGTACGAAGTGATATGCAAGGTGATAAGCTGCATAGAGCTGGACAATCGCCCCGGAACCTTTGAGCACAGAGTCCAGTACTATGACATAGACCCTGTGGAGAGGGAGGAAATCATCAAATATATCTTCGAGGAAGAGCGGAAGAGCAGGCAGAAGAAGAGATTTAGTCCTGAGTCATAATTGATACTGCTTAACGATTTCACTTGCTATGAAACCAGACTGCATAACGCTGACTGGTTCAATCGCATGATTGCATTAGGCAGTATTCAGCGATATGCAGTATATACTGACTTTCACTGAGACTTGACTCACGAGCAGAGGATTTCCGGGACATCGAGGCAAATTTCATCGCTTGAGCGTATACATATGCAGCGATTGTATCTTGCCAAAAAATAGAAAGAATGCCTTGCAAAAAAGACATGGGGGTATATGAATGAAAGATATCAATTTGGATCAGGTTTCACAGAATTATTACGATGTGCTGAAAGAAATCGGCAATATAGGCGCCGGAAACGCCATGACAGCCCTTTCGCAGATGCTTCAGTGCAAGGTGGACATGAAAGTTCCCCAGGTGAGGCTGCTGGAGTTTTCCGAAGTAGGGGAACTGATGGGCGGCGAGGAGCAGATTATGGCTGCCGTGCTGCTGGCCGTGGAGGGAGACATCACGGGCTATATGATGTTCATGGTGGAAGAGAACAGTGCCAGGCATCTGATTGGAAAAATTACGGGAGGAATGCTTCCGGAAGGAATGGAATTCGATGAGATGGGGCTGTCGGCCATGCAGGAGGTAGGGAACATCATTACCGGCGCATATCTGAATTCCTTGTCTTCCATGACGAATCTGACGGTGCTTCCGTCTCCGCCGGCGGTGACTGTTGACATGGCGGAGGCGATCCTCAGCGTACCGGCGATTCAGTTCGGCATATATGGGGATAAGATTTTGCTGATTCAGTCGCAGTTTTATGATGAAGTACAGCTGGACGGCTATTTTATATTGATTCCGGATCTGGAGTCGTATGAAAAGATACTGACAGCTTTGGGCGTACCTATCGAAATGTGAGAAATGTTGATGTAGATTTGTAGTGATTTTACCGTGGAAAGTAAAAAATAGCGGATAAAAAGGATATGGAAGTGGCTCATGAGTGAAATATTCAAAATAGGGATAGCAGATTTGAAGACCTGCAAGAGCCCCGACGGGGTGATGACTTTAGGGCTGGGTTCCTGTGTAGGGATTGCAATCAGGGATCCGATGACAAAGGTTGGCGGCCTGGTACACATTATGTTGCCGGACAGCAAGTCAATCACAGGCGGACAGCACAATATCGCGAAGTTCGCGGATACAGGCATAGAGGAGCTGGTCAAACAGTTGGAACGGACAGGGGCCAGGCGCATCCGTATGGTGGCGAAAATCGCCGGCGGCGCCAATATGTTCAACTTCCAGGGTGGCGGAGCCAATGCCGTGGGCAAAGTAGGAGAGCGAAATGTGGAGGCGGTCAAAGCGAAGCTGAGACAGCTGAATATTCCGATTCAGGCAGCGGATACAGGATTGAATTATGGCAGGACTGTCATTTTCTATCCTGAAACAGGGGCTTACCATATCCGCGCAGTGGGAAAGCCAGAGAAGGTCATATGAAAGGGAGACATAAATGAACAGAAAGAACATACCGCTTCTTCTCATGCTGACGGCCGGAGCAGTGACATGTATCATTACATACGTAAAAAAATATCCTGTGCACACGCAGCTGATTGCTCTGTTCGCTGTACTGGTGATTTTCTACGTGTTGGGAAGCGCGCTGGTATGGACAGTGGGTTATTTTGAAAAGCAGAACGAGGAAAAGCGGGGAGAAGAGGGAGAAGTCATCGAGAAGGATTCGGAGAATACAGGGACGGAGGGTAAGGAAGAGGAGAATTCTGAGCAGGAAGCAGCGGAAGGGCAGTCCTGAGAGCGTTCTGTATGAGGCGAGATGGCGTTTCTATGAAAAATGCGCTTGACGCGTCGGGCGATGTCTGGCATAATTGGCGATATAAAACTGTAGATAAGGAGCGAAGGTTTCATGGATGAGACAGGCAAGAAGAGACTCTTAGAAGAATATGCGAAGACGAAATCACCGGAAACCAGAGAGCAGATTATACTGGAATACGCTCCTCTTGTAAAGGTGGTCGCTGGCAGGCTCAGCATGTATCTGGGCTATAATGTGGAATATGAAGATTTGGTCAGTTACGGTATTTTTGGCCTGATAGATGCCATAGATAAGTTCGACTGTCTCAAGGATGTGAAATTCGAGACTTATGCCAGCCTGCGCATCCGAGGCGCTATCTTGGATCAAATCCGTAAGATGGACTGGATACCCAGGACCATACGGCAGAAGCAGAAGAAAATCGAGGCAGTGATAAAACAGATTGAGCAGAGCGAAGGGCATGCCGCTACCGATGAAGAAATCGCGAGAGGACTTGGTATATCTAATGATGAATATCTGGACTGGCAGTCCCAGATGAAGATTACAGGTCTGGTTTCCCTGGACGAATATATGCAGCAGGGCAGCGATGTGTCCCATGATAGCAGCAGACATACGACTTCCCACTTTGAGGCACCGGAAGAGCGGGTGGAGCGGGAAGAGCTGACAAAGGTCTTAGGGGAGGCATTACAGCTTCTGACAGAGAAAGAACAGAAGGTAATCACTCTTTACTATTATGAGGAACTTACCTTAAAGGAAATCAGCAATATACTGGAGGTTTCCGAGTCCAGGGTATCGCAGTTGCATACCAGGGCATTGAAGAAGATGAAAGTAAAGATGGGGAACTACATGGGGATTCTTTCAGACAATTAAGCAAAGGGAGAGTGTGGTCTATGGAGAATGGTTACTTTCAGTTGGTAAATGATTCCAGAGGATATGGAATCGCTTTTCATCAGCCCAGCGGCAGCGGGGAGGAGGTTCGTTTGGATGAGGTCTGGAAATATCTGAACGGCCTGAAAATCCAATATGACAGAAGAGAAGTAGAGACAGAATTCAACATGGGCATGGGTGGTGTCTGCCATCTGGGCAGCGGTAAGTGCCCGGTCTGTGATGAGACATATACATTGAACGTGAGCAAGGACTGTATGATTGCCACGGTGCGCTTCATCCCGCCTTCGGAGGGCGGCAAGCGGCTGACGATGGAGGGATTTTTAAAGGAAATCGAGCAGCAGAAGATTGTCTACGGGATAAAGAAAGAGGCTCTGGCGGAGCATTTCAACTCGGAGGGCATGTTCTGTACGGATATTCTGGTGGCCAGAGGCAATAAACCGGATCCGGGGGAAGATGCGCGTATAGAGTATAGCTTCAATACGGACAGGAACAAGCGCCCTGCCCATTTGGAGGATGGACGGGTGGATTATTATAATCTGACGACTATCAATCAGTGCCATAAGGGAGATGTGCTGGCGAGAATCATACCGGAGCGATACGGCGAAGCCGGACATGATGTATACGGCACCGTAATCAAGCCCAAGGATGTCAAAAAGGAGTCGCTGAAATTCGGTAAGAATATTACCCTTTCTGAGGATAAGCTGACAATTACCTCGGACGTAGACGGTCATGTAGTCCTGCTGGATGGTAAAGTAGTGGTGTCCAGCGTGTACAAAGTAAAGGACGTGGATCTTTCCACAGGAAATATTGACTATGACGGAAACGTTGAGATTTCCGGAAGCGTCACTGCCAATATGGAGGTGAAAGCCGGGGGCGATGTGGTGATAAACGGCGGCGTGGAGAGCGCGAGGGTCATAGCCGGCGGGAACATCATCATAGCCAAAGGCATGAACGGAATGGGTAAAGGATACCTGAGGGCTGGCGGTAATATCATGGTCAAGTTTCTGGAGAATGTCAGGGTCGTGAGCAGGGGCTATGTGGAGTCAGAGGCCATCATGCACTGTGTGGTGACAGCCGGCAGCGATGTGAGGGTAGATGGCAGAAGAGGAATCATATTGGGAGGCTTGGTCCAGGCGGCGAATTCCATCACAGCGAAGACCGTGGGCGGCAGCATGAGCACGGCGACGACGCTGGAGGTGGGCGTGGATCCCCTGATCAAGTCCCAGTACGACAGAGCACAGAAGACTGCGGAAGAGAGCAAGAAGACTGCTGATGCAGCACAGGTGGTCTTCGATAATTTCAAGGAGAAGCAGAAGAAAGGCGTCAAGTTCAATGACAGCCAGTTGAGGTATATGCGGAGCGTCGTATCGCTGATACAGGAGAAATCAAGTGAGTTGGAGAAGCTGAATACGCGCATAGAAGAGTTGCAGGCAATGATGGAGAACAGGCAGCAGGGTGAGGTCATCATCAACGAGCAGGCCTATCCTAATACGACAATTGTCATCCGGAATGTGTCAAAGACGCTTCAGAATGACTATCGCTACTGCAAGTTCGTCAAGGAGGACGGCGAGGTGCGCATGGTGGCCATGTAAGCGGAAGGAGGCAGATTATGGCATTTGGATCAATTGAACTGACAACGATATCCAGGGCGCAGGATTACACCACAATCAAGCATAATGAAGATAACAAGGTAAATGTGGATCAGGCGAATTTCAGCGAACAGTTCCAGAAGACCACAGAGCAGAATATACGCGGTGTACACCAGAGCGATGATACCCAGTGGCATGAGAACAAGCCTGATGCCAAGGAAAAGGGAAATAATAAGTATAGCGGGGACGGCGGAAGACGGCGGAAGAAACAACAGGCTGCCCAGGAGCGTGTCGTACCGAAAGGGAGCGGGGGCTTTGATATAAAGATATAATCCCGGAAGACAAATATGCAGATTAGAATGGACGGACAAAAATGGATATAATGGAAATTATCCTTTTGATTGCGGGAGGGGTCATTTTTACGCTGAGTTTCTTTATCCCGGACAAAAAAGGGGCATCCGCTGACGTACTCACGGAGGAAGATATCAGGAAAATGATAGACCGGGAGCTTGTGGCGGTGCGCAGCCACCTGGACGACGCGGTGGAGGAATCGGTATCCGATGCCATGGAGAAGACTGAGCGCTCTCTGGAGCGGATTTCCAATGAAAAAATTATGGCTGTCAACGAGTATTCCGACACTGTGCTGACAGAAATCCACAAAAACCATGAGGAGGTCATGTTTCTCTACGATATGCTCAACAACAAGCATACCAGCCTGAAGAACACGGTGATGGAGGTGAACCGCGCCGCAAAAGAAGCGGAGGAGGCGATAACTGCTCTGAAGCGTCAGGTGACGGAGACGGTAGACACGGATTCTGATTATAGGGCGGAGAGCCTGCAGACAGCAGAGTATGGGAAAACCAGTCCGGAGACAGAGGATGCGGAGGAGTTGGCAGAGGAAACGGTGGTCTTTTCCGAAACAGATGATTCTCTGGAAGAAAGCGGTTTCGTGAGCAATAAGGAAAAAATCAGGGAGCTCTACCGAAAGGGAAAACCCCTGGCGGATATCGCCAGAGAGCTGGAGCTGGGTGTAGGAGAAGTAAAGCTGGTGATTGATTTATACCAGAACCGATAGAAATGAGGAAATAAGTGAAACTGAGATATCAAATGCGGGGATTGGGAATTGGAATCATCGTGACCTCTCTGCTGATGGGAGTGGTCAAAGGGGAAAAGGTGCCTTTAAGCGATGCTGAGATAAAAGTCAGGGCAATGGAGCTTGGGATGGTAGAGAGCGATTCTTTAAGGCTGTCGGACATCCCCGATATGTCGGCGCCACCTGAGGAGCGGCAGCCTGATGCGGAAGACGGAGCTTTTGGAGGGACTAGTGCTGTGTCTGAGGAGGAAGCCGGCCTGGACGATGTGGAAAGCACGGAGGGGGAGGGGGCTTCCGAGCCTGAAGATGCCCGGGGAGACAAGGCTGGCGATATGCCGGATACGGATGATGGAGAAGCCGATCCGATGCCTGCTGGAAATGATGGACAGTCAAGTAGCACTGCGGCTGAGGGAGACATCATCACTGTGGTCATCGAGGAGGGAGTCACTTCTTATAGTGTCTGCCAGCTTCTGGAGGAGCTGGGGCTGGTGGAGGACGCGGACAGCCTTGATTATTACATCTGCTCCAACAGCTATTCCAGAATCATTCAGGAGGGTACCTATGAGATTGCCAAAGGCACTGACGAGGAGGAAATCGTAAGGATTATCATGGGAAATAAATGAACCGAAAATCGTTATATTTTGGCAATACCTCTTGCACGGCAGGAGGTATTGTGTTATAATGCAGAATGTTGGAAAGTGCGTAGCTGCGCTTTTGAAGCTGCCTGAAAGGCAAAAAACACGCAGACCGATTCGGCAATGGTGCTCTTTTCAGAAGGGTAGTTGCCGGAGACAGTCGGATTAAAACGCGAATCCGGCGGGGAGGCCATGCGGAAGAAAACAACCAAACGGAGGTAAGGACATGAGCGTTATTTCAATGAAACAGCTGCTTGAAGCAGGCGTCCATTTCGGACATCAGACCAGAAGATGGAACCCTAAGATGGCTCCCTACATCTTCACAGAGAGGAACGGCATCCACATCATCGATCTGCAGAAATCTGTGGGAAAGGTGGACGAGGCCTACAGGGCAGTGTCTGAAATCGCTGCACAGGGCGGCACCATTCTGTTCGTAGGAACCAAGAAGCAGGCCCAGGACGCTGTAAAGACCGAGGCGGAGCGCTGCGGCATGTATTATGTGAACGAGAGATGGCTGGGCGGCATGCTGACCAACTTCAAGACCATCCAGTCTCGTATCGGCAGGCTTCACGCCATCGAGAAGATGTCTGAGGACGGAACTTTCGACGTGCTTCCCAAGAAAGAAGTCATTAAGCTGAAGAAAGAGTGGGAGAAGCTGGAGAAGAACCTGGGCGGTATCAGGAACATGACCAGAGTGCCTGACGCTATTTTCGTAGTAGACCCCAAGAAAGAGAGAATATGTGTGCAGGAGGCCCATGCACTGGGTATCACTCTGATTGGTATCGGCGATACCAATTGCGATCCTGAGGAGTTGGATTACATCATTCCCGGAAATGATGACGCAATCAGGGCTGTAAAGCTGATTGTCTCCAAGATGGCGGACGCTGTCATCGAGGCGAATCAGGGCGAGGCTGTCTACACCGAGGAGGAAGCTGCAGCAGAAGCTGGCGCTGCCGAGGATATCGAGGAGATAGCCGCAGCAGAATAAAGCTTTGGGCAGGACTGAAATATGAGATGAAACAGGAGGATGATATAAATGGCAGAGATTACTGCTGCAATGGTCAAGGAACTGCGTGAGCAGACCGGCGCCGGCATGATGGATTGTAAGAAGGCTCTGAATGAGACCAATGGAAATATGGAAGAGGCCGTGGAGGTTCTGAGAAAGAGCGGACAGGCCAAAGCTGTGAAGAAAGAGAGCAGGATTGCGGCTGAGGGTATCTGCCGCATCGCCACTGAAGGCGACACGAAAGCCGCAGTGGTGGAGGTGAACTCCGAGACTGACTTCGTGGCAAAGAACGAGACTTTCCAGCAGTTTGTGGAGGCGGTGGCTAAGCAGGCTGTGAAGACAGGGGTGTCCGACATCGAAGCTTTCCTGGAGGAGGCATGGATTGAGGACAGCGCCAAGAAAGTGAAAGAGGCTCTGGTAGATAAGATTGCCGTTATCGGCGAGAAACTGAGCATCAGGAGATTCGAGAAGGTAGTGGCAGCGGATGGCTGTGTAGCTACTTATGTACATGGTGGCGGACGAATCGGCGTTATCATTGAGGCGAAGACTGATGTGGTGAATGATGCTGTGAAAGAAGCCCTGACGAATCTTGCCATGCAGGTGGCTGCTCTGAATCCCAAGTACGTGGCTACTTCAGATGTGTCTGAGGAATACAAGGCTCATGAGAAAGAAATCCTTGCAGCTCAGATTGCACAGGATCCCAAGATGGCAGGCAAGCCTGAGAAGGTTATCGAGGGCGCTGTCATGGGCCGTCTGAACAAAGAGCTGAAGGAAGTATGTCTGTTGGAGCAGGTATATGTAAAGGCTGAGGATGGCAAGCAGACCGTGGCGCAGTATGTGGCACAGGTAGCCAAGGAGAACGGCGCTGATTTGAGCATCAGCAGGTTCGTGCGTTTTGAGACTGGTGAGGGCATAGAGAAGAAGCAGGAGGATTTCGCTGCTGAGGTGGCGGCGCAGATGGGGGCTATGTAGTATAGCCAGTTAAAATTTTAGGCGTTAGTCAACATATGTGTTGGTGCAGCCTGAAAGTGCCATAAACACAGTATTCTGATACAGCCAAAACCAGGAAACCAACACAGTTATTGACTAACACCAAATTTTATGGCAAGTTTTGAAGAGCTTCAGAGAAATCTGGGGCTCTTTTTCTTTTCTGAAACAGGGAATTTGGATTGCAACATATGGATATGTTTTTGTAAAGTAGTTTAAAAACAAACTGTTTTGATTGAAATATAAACGGTGAGGCAACATGAAATTAAAAATATCCAGTATTCACAATGGAACATGCAAATCAATACTATGATAACATTGTATTTTGAGGATTTATATTTCCCGACCATATGTCACATATTCTGCAGCTGATGCTTTTGGGCAGATATGCAGCCGAAGGTGGTGCAGAGCATCATGGAGATTAACATTACAGTATAACGATTGACATTGATACTCATGTGGCGGATGAGAAGTATCAGGGGGAAATTGGGAAGTTTGGAAAGGCTATGGAGGTTGCTGAATTGGGAGAAATGGATAATTCCGGGATGGTGCAGACACTTCAGTGAGGTGCATATATTAAAATAGTAAATAATTGCAAAGTGACAGCAGATGATTCAGAATCTGAAAATTGCATAAACTGATTGAAAAAAGAGTCCGGAGATGATAAGATAAGAATAAAAACAGGAAAACAAGTGTTTTGTTGAAGAGGAGGCGATAGAATGGCTACATCCAGTATACTGACCAATGTAAAGATTACTGATCCGAAAAAAATTGAATCCTTTATCAAGGCTCTTGATGCTTCGGCAGATGATCCCAAAAGAGAGCCATCCGCACAGGTGAGCCGCCAGATGACAAATATAGATGAGATACGGAGATTGATGTCCAAGAGGGTTCGATAAAATGAAGGAATATACAGTAGTCAATATATTGGATATGCTGGAAGCAATCGGAGAGGAGAACTTAAGTGCAATTCTCTCCGATTTTTCTTGTCCGAGATTGCAGCAATCTTTACTTTAACCCATAAGGCAGTAGAAATTGGAAATGCAGATATTTCTTCGACGATGAGAAGAAAACTGTCCAGATATGCACAGTTGGATGGAAATACAAACTCCTACACAGTGTCCGCCTTTTTAATCGCGCAGTTTGGGAAAAATTATGGATTTAAAGGGAACCTGGAATTGTCCGGAAATGCTTTGATGGATGATGCGTTTGAAATATTGGGGCGAGTCCAGAGAGACATAGGTGGGGGAATCGTGTATTTGGAGTGCGAGGACCGACCGAAGCTTTTGGGATTTTATCAGAATGACAAAAATCGGTTTAAGATTTTTGGGGAGAGGTATTCGGATGTGGATTAGACAAAGTACGTTCAATTGTTGAAATTGTTTTAAGCAGCAGAGTAGACATATCATGAAAATAAAGCTGGCCGATAGTGTTATAAATTTCGTGCATGTTGCAGTAAAAGACATTGATTGAGGTTGATAATGGATTTGATTGAATCTTTGAAGCTGACGGCCGAACAGGCAATGGAGGCGTTGAAGGTGCCGGAAGCGGAAAAAATTAACCACAATTAACTTATACGATGAAGAAAGAAACGTGGTGAAGTATCAGACGGCATTTGATACTTCTGCAGGAAATATCAGTTTTGAAAACGAGGCATTTTTTCTGAAAAGAGAAGACGGCTACAAGTTGGCATGGAGCGATTCTCTGATTTATCCGGGATTATCCTCCACGGACAGAGTAAGGGTTTCCACCACACAGGCCAAAAGAGGAGAAATATTAGACAGAAATGGCCGTGTCCTTGCAGGAGCAGGTGTTGCATCTTCCGTAGGAATTGTACCGGGAGAACTGGAGGACAGAGACAATGCGATAGGGCAGATAGCGGAGCTGCTTACAATGGAGCCGGAAGAAATAGAAAAGAAGTTATCGGCAAAGTGGGTAAAGGATGATTCTTTTGTTCCGGTCAAAACACTGCGAAAAGTGGAAGAAATAGAATTGATGTCATTAGAGCCGGATGAAGAAGCGCTAAAAGAGCATGAAAGGCAACAGCGGCTGCTTGAGATACCGGGGGTTATGATTTCGGATATGGAAGTAAGGTCGTATCCCTTGAAAGATGCGGGGGCGCATTTGGTCGGTTATGTTCAGAATGTGACAGCGGAGGATTTGGAAAAGCACGCAGATGAAGGCTATACGGCAAGCAGTGTGATTGGAAGAAGCGGAGCAGAGGGATTGTTTGAGAGAGAATTAAAGGGGCAGAACGGGTGTCGTATTTATATTGTGGATTCGGATGGGAATGAAAAAGAAGAGCTTGCCCGCCGTATAGCAGAAAATGGACAAGACATAAAGCTGACAATAGATTCAGGACTTCAAAAGGCTTTATATGAACAGTTTCAGAGTGATAAAAGCTGTTCAGTGGCGATGAATCCATACACAGGGGAGGTGCTGGCATTGGTAAGCACACCCTCTTATGATGACAATGATTTTATTATGGGATTGTCCAGTGAAAAATGGACGGCATTGAATGAGGATGAAAATAAGCCAATGTATAATCGGTTCCGTCAGGCGTGGTGTCCAGGTTCTGTCTTTAAACCCATTATTGCGGCAATCGGTTTGGAGTCAGGGGCGATTGAACCCAATAAAGATTATGGGAATGTAGGATTAAGCTGGCAGAAAGACGCTTCATGGGGTTCATATTATGTGACAACCCTCCATGCTTATGATCCGGTTGTTCTAGAAAATGCTTTGATTTATTCTGATAACATTTACTTTGCAAAAGCGGCATTAAAAATCGGCGCAGAGGAAATGAAAAATTCCCTGTTAAGGCTGGGTTTTCGGGAAGAAATGCCCTTTGAAGTTGTAATGGCAGAATCACAGTATTCCAACACGGAAAATATTGAAACGGAGATACAACTGGCGGACAGCGGATACGGACAGGGACAGATTCTGGTTAATCCGCTCCACATGGCATGCATCTATACAGCCTTTTGCAATAAAGGAAATGTGGTAAAACCGTATTTTGTTTATTGTCCAGATGCAGAGCCGGAATACTGGATTCCAAATGCTTTTTCTGAAAATACAACGAGCCTTGTGTTGGAGGGAAGCAAAAAGGTTATCAATGATCCACATGGAACGGGTTATGCAGCGCACCGGGAGGATGCTTTGTTGGCAGGGAAAACAGGAACGGCAGAAATCAAAGCCTCGAAAGAGGATACTTCCGGCACGGAGCTTGGATGGTTTGCTATTTTTACAGCAGAAAACACAGTGGAACATCCGATTTTGATTGTGAGCATGGTAGAAGATGTAAAGGAGAGAGGAGGTAGCGGCTATGTGGTGGGAAAAGAGAAAGAAGTTCTGGAAGGCTGGTTTGGCAAAAAAGAATAGAAAGACATATTATGAAAAGAGGAACAACTATTTTAAATTGGGATATTGGATATTTATATGCGCAGTTCTTTTAACGGGCTGTTCGAAAGAACGCAGTACAGAAGAAAGGATTGTTGTGGAAGATGTAAAAGAAGAAATGGAGGAAGAAAAAAAGAGCGGCAGGAAATGGGTTGTTGACGCATGGTTTACCGGATTTGCAGAAACCGCAGAGGGGAAGTTATATTTTTGCGTGCGTCTTGGAAGGACAGATGGTATGAACGTATCCAGTCCGTTGGCAAAGGAAATTGCGATTCATATTGTATCAGATTATAGCAATCATTTACCGGAATGTATGTCGGCAGCGGTATCGGACTAACAAAATATCCGTTTCGTTTTCTAAACGTTCCGGAGATTATAGATGTGAAACTTATCAGAAAAGAATGAGGAGCTGTCCGCCCCTCATTCCTGATAGGTATTCCATAAGTTTAAGTCAGATAGAATAGAAAAAGTAAGTTCCGTGGCAAGAGGGCCTGAAGCGAGTTTGTCGCTTTGGATATTTGTGGCAAAGAAGTAGGTGTGATTGTCCCTTTCCACATATCCAATGAACCAGCCGGAGGTATTGAGCCCATTTACTTCTTCCGTGCCTGTTTTCCCGGAAAGAATGCCTTCATCCATGGAATAAAGACGGATGGAATCTTTGACGGCTTTGATGTTTTCCGGTGCAAATCCGAACTGGTTGTAATATAATTTTGTCAGCATTTCGACCTGTTCGACAGGCGATATTTTCAATGCCGAATTGATCCAGTAAGAGGATATGTCGCCTTCAACAAGCTGGTTGCCATAGCCTATTTCCTTAACATACTCCTTTATGGAGGGCAAACTGGATTGCTGGTCAAGTGCCTGAAAATACCATGTGACGGAATTTTGCATGGCAGATTCTAAGGTTTGGTCAGCGTTCCATAGGTCATACATATAGTTCTGCCCATTCCAAGGAATCAACGATTGTTCAGGGGATATAATTCCGGATTCCAGACTGAATAAAGCACTGTATATTTTAAAGGTGGAAGCAGGGGATATACGTGCGGTGGCATATTCTTTATTATAAATCTGCCATGAATCTTCGGCTGCATCGTATAACACAAAGCTGCCATTATATCCCTCAAAAATATCGTTTAAGTCAATATATGTAACATTATGGTTCGTTTCGCTAAAGTAGTAGCGGTTATTTTCCGAAGCCTGTGTAGACAGGATCGGGGCAGTCCCTAAAAGAAAAAAAGCAATGATGATATATAAGGCGGCGCTATGCAAAGTTTTCCGGAAAGAAGCCGGATGATAATTTGCAATATTCAAAATGCGTTTTTGCATTTGCTTCATGTTTCCGCTGATTCCGGTTGAAAAAGGAAATGGCCTAAGCGACACTTTTTCTGCAAAGTTAATCAGTGTATTTCCGTAATCTTCATAGTCCCCTTCATCCAGCAGTTTTAATATGGAAGTGTCACAGGCGACCTCTCTGTCGTTTTTCATTTCTTTCAGTGAATACCATACAAGCGGATGGAACCAGTATAAGACGCCGATGACATTCATGAAATAATTTGCCAGTGCGTCTTTGTGCTTGTAATGCCCAAGCTCGTGCATCAGCATATATTTTATGCTGTTTGCATCATAGTCCGAAATCAGATGAATCGGCATATAGATACACGGTTTTAATAATCCGGCAATGATAGGCGATTTCAAAAATGCCGTACTGTAAATCGGAATAGGCTTTTTAATATGCATTTCATCTAAACATTCATAATACAGTCTGCGTACAGCCGGATTCTGTAATGGCAGCGCAGAGTTTTTCATGTTGTGAAAACGGAGCATTGATTTTGTAATTAACAATATCATGATAAAAATACCGATGCACCATAAGATAAACAGTATCAAACCGATTGTGGAAGGCGTCCTTCTGCTTACGGATATACAGAAATCGTTCATCCAGTTTGCAGTAACAGACTGGTTTGTGGGAGCAGTCTCATTGATCATATCTCCAATGGGGGATGAGGATGCATTTTTTAAGTTCCTAAACCATGCGAAAATTTGCAGGAAACGGATTGGCTGAACCGGAATAAAGGGAACGGCTAATAAGCTAAGCAATAAATACCATAAATTATACTGCATTCGGCTGGTCAGGCTATTTTTTAACAAATGTTTTGCAAGCAGGAGTATTCCGATAATAATGCTGATAAAAATGTTGCATATGAAAAACGGAATCATAAATTCTGCCACAGCGGTTTCCCCTTTCTTAATTTTTGGAAAGAAGAGAGCGGAGTTCATCAATTTCAGTTTCAGACAGCTTGTCATTGTTAATATAGGCGGAGAGCATAGCTGTAATATTGCCGTCATAAAAACGGTTGAGAAAAGTGTTGCTTTCCTGCCCTATATATTCGGCTTCGCCTACCAATGGCGTATAGACAAATACCCGGCTTTGCTTTTCGTATGATAGAACGCCTTTGGTCACTAAGCGTTTTATCAATGTCTGTATTGTTTTAGGACTCCATGTTGTCGTTTTTACTAAACGGTCTGTTATTTCATTTGTGCTGATTGGGGCATATTTCCATATAATTTTCATAACTTCAAATTCAGCTTCTGAAATTTGGGGCAAACCTTTCATTCGCAGGCACCTCCTAAAATATTACCAATGTAATATATTATAATGTAGAATGAACAAAAAGTCAATAAAAGTGTTGGCATAAAATCCTACACATGTAATAATTAAAAAGTTTTATGTGTAAGATTTAAAGCCAATAAATTAGAATAGACAAAATGTCCGCTAAAAACAGTGTTTAGCGGGTGGAACTATGTCAAGAAAAAGTACAAGTTAAACATGGACTTTTTGTCGAATCAATAGAATCCTATTCCATCGTTTTCTGCGATCATGTCTTCCGAATCATCCAATTCGGTTACCATCTCTTCACGGAACTCCTGAATCCGGATACCGTTTTTCATATTCTCCTGGGGAGTGGTAGCCACAATGGCTGTGAATCCTTACTGTATTGCAGAATGCTTCTATATATTCAAATACAAGCCTGTATGCATGGCTGTAATCCATGATACGGAACCGGCTGATCCATTCCCTTTTTATCAGGGCGTGAAAACTTTCTGTGCAGGCATTGTCCCATGGGCAGGCTCTCGCCTGAACCTGATGTCGGCGGCGGTGGCAGTCGGCTATATGGATCAGGGATTTGAAAGGAAGTATTCAGGATGCAGGAGGCGGCGCTTTTCACCGCCGCCTGTGTGGTTTATTTTGTTACAGTCACATTTTTCCCGGGCTATCCGCCGGAGGATGCGGAGGGGTTCATCAGAAACGGCGCGGCGGGGGCGAAATATATCGGAGCAAGAAAAGCATACGCAGTATACAATCAGGAGGCTCTCCCTGCTTTCGGCCGATTCGTTACCGCGTATCGGGCAGTTCCAGCGGCCATGCCTTGTTCATATTCGACAGTTCCGGCAGCTTTTCGCCCTCTTTCTTTAGACCGGGCACGCTGTTATCTGTCTGCCTGTCGGAACAGGCGGACAGGGTATTTGCTGCCGCTGCGGGATTCAGGGAACTCTATCCGAAATTCCGCTCATAGTTATCGTAATTACCGTACTGCCGCCAGATATCTATCATCATCTCATAGCGCTCCAGGGCAAGGCCTGTATAAGCGCAGTTGGAGGTAGAGAAGATATATCCTCCGCCCTCCGCCATGCCCTCCCGCAGAGATCTGAGCACGTCCTGCCTGCACTCTTCCTCTGTCCCGGTCTGCAGCAGGCCGCAGTTCACATTTCCCACCAGAGCGATTTCGTTTCCGATGATTTTGCGCACTTCGGGAATGGAGACCCCGCCCTGGGGATCCAGGGAATGGATGGCGTCCGGCCCGCAGTCCGCAATCTGCTTTACGATGGGCATGATGTTCCCGTCGGTATGCTTGATGGTGTAATATCCCATCTTCCTGTATTCCGTGATAGTCTCTTTCAGGTAAGGCACGATGATTTCGTCGAACTTTTCCGGGCTGAAAAAGGGATTCACGTTAAAGCAGTAATCCGAGCAGAGTGTGAATCCGTCCAGCAGATGCCCGCGTTCATCCAGAGCCCGGGCAAATTCCAGGGCCTGTTCCACCCGAATCTGTGACTCTTCGTTCATCTTCTCCGGCTCCTCGTACATCCGTGTGGAGAATTCCATCATCCCCTCCCCGTCGGGGATTGCCCAGGTAGGGTCGCCGTGGGCCATGATATAATACTCGTCCCCGCTCTTTTCACGAATCAGTTCCAGGAGCCACTGGGTTTCTGCCAGCCCGCCCGGATTGGGATGGACGAATATGGCGCTGTGTCCATAGGCTTTGGCCGTGTCTATGTAGAGCTGGGCCATTTCATTCATGTGCAGGCTTTTCTCCGAATGGCTCATCTGATTCCATTGGGAGTAGTAGCGGTGGGAGGGATGCACTTTCCCGAATTTCTCCATGGTCAGGAAAAACACCAGTTCAAAGGTGGGCACCTGGCCGCCTGTCTTTTCGCATTTCAATGTCCTGATAAATTTTTCACGATTTGTCATTTCCTGTCTCCTGCCTTTCCCGGTTTCTGGGTTCTATGAACCTTATTGTAGAATAGTTCCGGGACAAAATCAATAGAGGTGTTGGAGAAACTATAGCTTACTGAAAATACATATGCTAAAATAGAGGGGAGGAGGGACTGGGTGATGAGAAAATATACATTTCAGATGACAAAAGAGGAAGTCAGGGAATTATGGAGCAGAGTGATATGGGAGCAGCTGCGTGTCCGACGCTTTAGATGGCTGCTGTTTCTGGTGATATTGGCGGTGGAATGCATCCTCTTGTCCTGGCCTGGGGCGTTGACGGTGGTCGCGCTGCTCCTGGGGATATACATGGCTTTCATAGTGCGGGGCTATTTTACGATAAAAGGGCAGCTGTGCGAAAAGACCCGGACCATGTGGATAGAGGACGGCATGCTGAAAGGGAATGTGGAAGGGGAGATGTACAACGAGATTTCCTGCAGCTATATTACAGAGATCAGGATGACCCGCCATGTGCTCATGCTGGGATTTTGCGAGGCTGCAAAGACAATCAGATGGTATTCCATCCCGCTGCGCGTATTTGCGGACGAGCGGGAGAGGGACAGGTTCATAGAACTTATAAAGGACCCGCAGACAGCGGGAGAGCGCGCGGATTCGCCTGAGGAGAGCCGTGAGGCATCCTGCGGGGAGGAACAGGAATACCTCAGCCTGTCCTTTCAGGTAGGAGATGAGGAATGGGTCAGGATGATGGCAGACGCCACGGAAATCATTCAGGCGGGGACGCTGAACGAGCGGAAGAAAAATATCCTCCCCTGGATAATCCTTACGGCAGTATTCATCATGCTCCCATGCTGGGCGGTATGGCGGTACCCGGACGCGGGAAAGGTCACCCATATCGCGCTGCTCATGGGAATGTTGATTTTCCTGATGCTGCTGCGGAAACGGTCAGTGAACCCCGAGAAAGAGATAAGGGAGCGGGTCCGCAGGGGGACTAATCGGTATAGAGCAGAAGACATCTGGGAAACATCGGTTACGGAGACAGGGATACGGCAGGGCATATCGGGGAAGAGCAGCGCCACAGTGCCCTGGGATGGCCTGTTTGGCATGGTGGAGACTGAGATGGGCCTGTTCTTTTATCAAAAGGACAAAAAGAGCTTCCTTTTTCTTCCGAAATGGAGCATGGAGAGCAGCGAACAGATAGAGAGCCTGAGAGGGCTGTGCAGAGAAAAGCATCTGGAAATCCTTGCCGGGAAACGGAAGAAATATGTGCCCAACTGGGTATTTACCATATTGTTCTTCTTTGTGGCATTGGGATATATTGCGGCAAATGCGGGGCTGGCTATCTGGGATTCCCGGAGGGGCATGGACCCTGGACATCTGCCTTTTGAGGAACAGATATCGGTTTTACGTTCTTTTGGATTCGATATTTCGGCTGATATGGAGGAAAACTGGTATGGTCATATGGAAGAATATGACATAGTCACATATGTGGAGGAATATCCTTATACATGGCTGTTGTCCAATCTGGCCTGGGAGGAAAGCGCCGGGGTATTCTGGTTTGATTTTGAGGGATGGGACATCTGTACGGATTATATCACGGTTTTGGAGGGGATGCGGGAACTTGCCGCTGGCAGCATCCTGGATGATGTGAAGGACATCCGGGAAGATACGGAGGATATGGATTGGGAAAATGGTACGGGAACCATAACCGTTTCGCTGGAATGGAGCGGGCAGGAATATTCCTGGAAAATGGATGTGGAGCATGACTGGATTGACGGAAAAGTTTTAGGGATATATAACGGCCTGCTTGAGGGGGAAAGGGATTCCGAGAGGTTCTATGCGACAGGCGACGGCGGACAGGGGGCGCTTGTATTCTACTGTACCGGGGAGTGGGCATCGGCGTTTGAGGATGCCACAGGTCTGGAGCTGGAGGCTTATACTGTGAAAGGGGAATAGTGGCCTGGACTCCGCAGAAAATCATCATGCTGCAGTCCGGCAGCAGGACCGGACTGCAGGTAAATCACATGCTGGTTCCAGAGGCCTAGTTCATCTGTTTCACAATCCTGTAATATGCCATGGAAGTCCTCTTATAGCTGAAGCAGTAAATGATAGCGAATACCAGGCAGCCTGCCGCAGTACAGCCAATCAGCAGGGCGGATTCGAAGAAGCCGATAGCTCCCAGGAGCATGTACACCATGCGCATGCCCACCGCCGTATGGAAGAATGCCCCGAACAGTGGGAGGCCGAACACCATGCTGATCTGAGTCCGGATGGTGCGCCGGATTTCCGCGTCGCTCATGCCTACCTGCTGCATGACCTCGAAATTCCTCTGGTCTTCGAAGCCCTCCGTGAGCTGTTTATAGTACATGATGATCAGCAGGCAGATCAGGAAGATGGCGGCGAAGAAGATGCCGATGAACAGCAGCCCGCCGTATATGCTTTTCTGGTCCTCCATATTGGCTCTGTGGTCATCGTATCCGGCAAATCCAGGCACCGTGTTCAGGTACTGGCTCAGGGCGGATGAGAATGCGTCGATCTCCGCGTCCTCCCCCTCAGGCCGGAAGCCGTAGAAACAGGTGTGAGAAGCCGCCCTGTCCATTCCAAATTCCGCGCATACATTTTCTACCTGCCGTTCATCCTGGAACACTGCCAGATAGAGGTTTTCAAAAACGCTGTTCGGCGCCTTTCTGCCTATGCCGCATTCGCCCAGCTCCTCCTTTACCCTGTACTCCAGCGTCCGGAAACGGACGGTGTCTCTCCCGAAATCTGCTCCGGTGCTGTAGATCAGGACTTCATCCGGGGAGAGGGATACAGGAGTTCCCTCCATCCGTTCGTATTCCTCCTGTGTCATCAGCAATACATATTTCAGGTCCCTGAAGATGTTGAACTGGTCGTCCGGAATCTGGAAAGTGTTTCCTTCCAGGACAGCGGACAGTTCAATGCTGTCATAGATTAATTCATCTTCCAGACGGACATGGTTTTCCTCTGCCAGTACGGCAGCGTTCTGCTGCAGGCTGTCGGCATCTGCTTTCGCCTCCCCGAAGCAGGTAATCTCCATTACGCGCTTAAAACCGGAGGACACGATAGTGTCCATGTCCGCATAGACCACCACCGTGCACACCGCCGTGATGATGACCATGGTGGAGAAGACGCAGATGTTGGACAGGCTGGCGGCGTTTTTCTTCATGCGGTAGAGCATGCCGGAGACAGTGGCGAAATGCTCCGGGCGGTAGTAGAACTTCTTCCGTTTCTTCAGGAAGCGCAGGACTGCGATGCTGCCGGAGGTGAACAGGAAATAAGTGCCCGCGATTACCAGGAAGACGGCCAGGAAGAAATCGGTGAAGACCTGGGATTCCAGCTTGGAGAAAAGGGCGATGAGGTAGCCTGCCCCCAGCGCGCAGAAGCCTGTGATGCTCATGGGCAGGATGTGCCGGGGCTCTTTTTCGCCTTTCCTGGACTCGCTCATGAGCTCCAGGGGGTTGGCCCGGCCTACTTGTATCAGGTTCACTGTCAGGTTCAGAGCGGTGATGAAAGCGTAGAACAACAGGCTGTCCGTGACAGCTGCGGGACTCACCGTGAACGTCACATCCACCTGCATCTTGGCCAGGTTCAGGAGCAGCAGGAAGATCAGTCTGGAGAATACCAGCCCCAGAAGGATGGCGCCTGCCATGACACAGCCGTATATGATCAGGCTCTCCCAGAACATCATGATGCCTATATGCTTCTTCTCCAGCCCCAGTATGCTGTAGAGTCCCAGCTCTTTCTTGCGCCGCTTGATCAGGAAGCTGTTGGTGTAATAGAGGAAAGGCACCATGATGATTCCCAGCAGCCAGAAGCCTATGTTGACCAGTATCAGGGTATAGACGCCCTTGGGCAGGTTGTACATGATATCGTTCTTCAGTATCAGGTCAAAGACGAAGTAGGTGAACATGGCAAAGGTGCTGACGCCGATGTAAGGGAGATAGGTGGAAGTATTCTTGCGGATGTTGGAGACCGCTATCCGGGGCAGCAGCGAGACTTTTTTCTTCGTTCCGTTCTTCATATCATGCTTCCTCCTTTGCTGTATTCTTCAGATGTTCCTTTTCCGCGTGCAGCACTGTCAGGGTATCCGATATCTTCTGGTACATTTCGTCATCGTTCAGTCTGCCGCGATAGATTTGATTGAAGATTGCGCCGTCCTTGATAAAGAGCACACGTCCTGCCCGGCTGGCTGCCTGGATGCTGTGGGTCACCATGAGGATGGTCTGGCCCTCTTCGTTCACCTCCGAGAAGATGCCCAGCAGCCTGTCGGATGCCTTGGAGTCCAGCGCTCCTGTGGGCTCGTCTGCCAGTACAATCTGGGGCGATGTAATCAGAGCCCGGGCTACCGCTGCCCGCTGCTTCTGGCCGCCGGAGACCTCGTAAGGATATTTCTCCAGGATATCCGCGATGCCGAGCCTGACGGACAGAGGGGCAAGGCGTTTTTCCATTTTGTCGTATTCGCTGCCGGCCAGCACCAGAGGGAGAAAGATATTGTCCCGCAGGGAGAGGGTATCCAACAGATTGAAATCCTGAAAGACGAATCCCAGGTTATCCCGGCGGAAAGCGCAGAGGTCCTTTTGCCGGATTCCCGCCATATCCTTGCCGGACAGTATCACCTGCCCGCTGGTGGGCTTGTCCAGGGAGGCCATGATGTTGAGCAGGGTGGTCTTGCCGGAACCGGACTCCCCCATGATGGCCACGTATTCTCCCTGCTCCACAGAGAAGTTCACATTATCCAGCGCCTGTACCTTGTTGCCGCCCAGCCGGGTGGTATATACTTTCCTGAGGTTTCTGACTTCTAATAGTGACATATGATGATACCTCCTTGTGTCTCACATTTGTTTTGTAATCACAAGATAAGGATACAAAAAAAGGAAATGGAATGCCATCGAACATCCTTACATTTCCTCTTTATAACCTTACATTTTTGCAAGCTTCAGGGGCGCAGGGCCTTTGCGGCATTTGGAATCTCCAGGATGATTTCGGTTCCGATTCCCTCCTCGCTCCGGGTCTTTACTAAGATGTTCAGGTGGTTGAAAATCTGGCGGCACAGGTAGAGGCCGATGCCGGTGGATTTCTGGTCCAGCCTGCCGTTGTAGCCGGTGAAGCCCTTTTCAAAGATGCGGGGCAGGTCCTCCGCCCGGATGCCGATGCCGGTATCCTCCAGGGAGAGCAGCACCCTCTCGCCCTGTCCCCATGCCCTGATGGAGATGCCGCCCTGGTTGGTGTATTTGATGCTGTTGGAGAGGAGCTGTTCCAGGCAGAAAGAGAACCATTTTTCGTCGGTCAGAACCTTCCACTCCATATCAGGCAGTTCCAGGCTTAAGTGTTTGGTGATAAAGGAAATGGAGTGCTTTTTGACTGCCCGGGTCAATAGGCTGTACAGGTCATGGCTCTGGAGCACCAAATCGGAAGAAATGCTCTCCAGACGCTGGAAGGTCAGTACCATTTCCGTGTACTGTTCGATTTCCAACAATTTCTCCTTCAGCAGAAAACTCTCCCTGCCCGGCAGATCTGATTTGTCCAGGAGGAGCCGCATGGCAGAGATGGGGGTCTTGATCTGGTGGGTCCACATCATGTAATAATCGCCGCGCTCGGAGGCTTTTTCGGCCAATTGCTGCCGTTCCTTTTTCTGCATTTCATATGCAAGGGACAGAAAAATGCTCTGTGCCATCTGGAAACTCTCGGCGGCTTCGATACAGAAGTCCGTCTCCTGAAGCTGCCTGGCCAAGGATTTGCTGAATAATAGTTCGCCGGAGAGAGCGAAGTGGCGGAATGCCTTTTCCAGTTCCCTGCTTTTGTGCACGTATCCGGAGCCCTCCCAGACAATCGCGATGCCCCAGAGCGTAAGGGTCAAAAGGGCGGCGTACAGAAGCTTCTCCAGATTCTTAATATGGTACAGGCTGCCCACCATAAGGAATAGAAAAATGGTCAGGGCATATAGAAGTAAAGTCGGTCTTTTTTCTCTCAGATAGCGCAGCCACAGTCTCATGGTCATCCTCCAATCTGGTAGCCAAGGCCCTTTTTCGTATTGATAGGAAGATTTGCTCCGGCGCTCTCCAGTTTTTTGCGCAGCCTTGTCATGTTCACGGTCAGGGTGTTGTCGTCTACGAAACAGTCGTTGTCCCAGAGCCGCTTCATGATGGCTTCCCGGGATACGGTCTGGCCTGCATTTTCAAACAGGAGCTGCAGGATTCGGAATTCGTTCTTCGTCAGCTCCAGCTTTTCGCCGTTCACCAGCAGGGAAGCGTCTGCCAGATCCAGAATCAGCCCCCGGCATTCCATGATGCTCGTGGGCTCCCGGAAAGCGTAGGCGCGCCGGAGCATGGCCTGAACCTTAGCCGAGAGCACCTCCGGCTCGAATGGCTTCGTCACGAAATCGTCTCCGCCCATGTTCACGGCCATGACGATGTTCATGTTGTCGCTGGCGGAGGAGACGAAGATGATGGGGACTTTGGAAATCTGGCGGATCTGGGCGCACCAGTAGTAGCCGTTGTAAAAGGGGAGGCCGATGTCCATCAGCACCAGATGAGGGGAGCAGGCGGCAAATGCGCCCAGCACATTGCCGAAGTCCTCCGCGCAGGTCACCTCATAGCCCCATTTCTCCAAATGGCGCTTTATCTCTTCCGCGATGACGGCGTCGTCCTCCACCAGCAGCAGTCTGTAGTTTGTCCGGTTTTCCGTTCCTGTATCCATGGTATCCTCCTGCCTGATTTAGGTACTGCAACAGAATCCGGGAGAGGATTCTGCTGTCAAGTACAATAGAATCCAGGAGAGGATTCTATTGTCATGTATTATAGCGGTTTTGTGTGGATTGTGCAAGGGGCAGGAATAGGCGGCAACATGCCTGATATTGGTGGAAAATGATTTTAGGTTGCTGTTGTTTTTTCTGAACGGATACTTTATAATGTATGCATCAGTTTATCAGGGTGGCTGTTTGGGAGGAGACAGGATGGAAGAAATTCATTCCGGGAAAAAAGTAGTGGTGGGCATGTCGGGAGGTGTGGACTCTTCTGTGGCTGCCTATCTTTTGAAAGAACAGGGATATGATGTCATCGGCGTCACCATGCAGATATGGCAGGACGGCGGGGAGGCTGCCCGGGAGAACAGAGGGTGCTGCGGCCTGTCGGCCGTGGAGGATGCCAGGAGAGTGGCCCAGACTCTGGAGATTCCCTACTATGTCATGAATTTCAGACAGGAGTTCAAACGCCATGTAATAGATTATTTCGTAGAGGAATATCTGCAAGGACGTACACCGAATCCCTGCATCGCCTGCAACCGCTATGTGAAATGGGAGGCGCTTCTGCGCAGGAGCCTTGCAATCGGGGCGGATTACATAGCCACAGGACATTACGCCAGGATTGCCAGGCTTCCGAACGGGCGGTTTTCCATCCGCCGCTGCGTAAATGACAGGAAAGATCAGACCTATGCCCTCTATAACCTGACACAGGAGCAGCTCTCCCATACCCTCATGCCTGTGGGTGAGTATGAAAAGGAAGAGGTGCGCCGCATAGCGGAAGGCATCGGCCTGCCTGTGGCCCGCAAGGCGGACAGTCAGGAAATCTGCTTCGTGCCGGATGACGACTACGCAGGCTTCATCGACAGGGAGGCCGGAGACCGGGTGCCGGGAGAGGGGAACTTTGTGGATGAAAACGGCCGGGTGCTGGGCCGCCACAAGGGCATCACCCATTATACCATCGGTCAGCGCAGGGGCCTGGAGCTGCCTATGGGAGAGAGGGTCTATGTGACCCGGATTCGTCCGGACACCAATGAGGTAATCATCGGACAGAATGAGGATATCTTTACCAAAGAAGTAATCTGTGACAGAGTCAGCTATATGGCGATAGAGGATTTGGAAAAGCCCATGCGCGTGCGTGCGAAGATTCGCTATAACCATAAAGGCGAGTACTGCAGGATAGAAAAGCTGCCGGATGGCCGTATAAGGGCGCTCTTCGAGCAGCCGGTACGGGCGGCGACTCCGGGACAGTCCATGTGCTTTTATGATGGGGAATATGTGCTGGGAGGCGGCATCATTGTATCAGGGACACCGCGGCAGATTTAATCGCTGGTGAGTATAGGAAAGCCGGCAAAATTGACAAAAGGCGCACAGGGAGGCCCATATCCGCCATGAGACAGGCAATTTCCGCGCAGGAGAGCATATCATTAAGAAGACAGATTATTGTTAGAGAAGAGGGAAGTTATGGATTTTGCTTTTCGTGAAAGGACACCCTTTAAAAGGAACCGCTTCGGCTCCGTGACCGGGACTATCGTGGAACTGGTGCCCACCCGGGTGGGGAACCGCCGGGCCGATGGCTGCATGCTCTTTGCCATGGTGGAGGATATGGATGGGAATATTGTGAATTTCGTGGTGACTCCATCTACTTATGTAGTGGATTTTGAGACCCTTTCCGTGGGGATGCTGTGCACTTTCTGGTATTCCATGGACGCGCCCATGCCTTTGATTTACCCGCCTCAGTACAATGCTGTGGCAGCGGCCCGGCAGAAGAATGGGCGGATGGTGAATGTGGGGTATTATGATGCCTCATTTGTGAATGAAGACCAGACCCTGCAGCTGAATCTGGACAGGAGCGTGGATGTGCGGACTACCAACAACCAATACTTTCAGGGAAGCCCCGCCAACCGCAATCTGGTGGTGACCTATGACAATTCCACCAGGAGCATTCCGGCCCAGACCACGCCTTTGAAGATAGTGGTTCTATGTGACTTCTGTGGGAAATAGGGAGCACGTTAAGATAAAGAGAGGAAGAAATAATGTATTTCAGATGTAAAAACTGCGGCGGCAATGTAGTATACAGCCCGGAGAGACATGGGATGTACTGCCCTTTCTGCGAGAGTGAGGGCAGCGACGAGAGGGCGGAGGGCCAGACAGGTGCGCTGACCCTCTGCCCGAACTGCGGCGGCGAGGTGGAGGTGCAGGAGCATACTTCGGCTACGCGGTGCCCTTATTGCGACAGTTTCCTGATCTTCAATGAGAGGGTGGAGGGCCGGTACGCGCCCCGGATGATGATTCCTTTCCAGATGGGAAAGGAGAACTGCAAGAAATCCCTGCGGGAGAAGTTCAGGAAATGCCGGTTCGCCCCGACGGATTTCCTCTCCGAGGCGCGCCTGAGCGGCATGCAGGGAATCTATGTGCCCTATTGGTTCTATGATTATGCAACCGTCTGCCATTTTCAGGGAGAGGGGACAAAAGTCAGGGTATGGCGGTCCGGGGACAAGGAATACACGGAGACCAGTGTCTTTGCCGTCCGGCGCAGCATGGACATCGGCTTTGAGAAGATTCCCGTGGACGCCTCGGAGCAGATGCCGGACGACGTGATGGATCTCATAGCGCCGTTCCAGTATGGGCAGATGGTGGACTTCAAGCCGGAGTTCATGTCCGGCTTTTACGGAGAGAAATACAACATGTCCTCAGCTGAAGTGGAGAACCGGGCCAGGGCTTTGATGAAAGAGGATGCCGCGAAGCTTCTCAGGGAAAGCTATGCGGGATATAATACCGTGCGCACCATGAGCGAGGATATCTCCGTGCGGGACAGCAAAGTGGCCTACGGCCTGCTGCCAGTGTGGAAGTACATCTACCGGTATAAGGAAGAGGAATATCCTTTTTATGTCAACGGGCAGACCGGGAAAATCGTGGGGACAGCGCCTTTTTCCAGGGCAAAATTCCTGGCGTACACAGGTACGCTGTGGGCATGCCTGACGATTGTCCTGGCGCTTCTGGAGATATTTTTGGGCCTGCTGTAAATAAAAGGATGCCATACGTAGCGGAGGAAAGAGATGGAAGAGGATTTTAAGAAAGAGGCAAGGAAGCAATATCTGCACTATTTCCGTTTTTGGTTCCTTTCGATAGGGATTCTGGCAATTGCCTGTGTGGCGATGGCGATTGCGAACCGGGGGAAAGACGGGGCCAGGACGAACAACGAGGCGCCTCGGGAGAGGGTATATGACTACGCGGACGTGCTCACGGATGCGGAGGAGGCAGACCTGCGGGAATACATAGCAAAGATGGAGGGAAAGCTCCATATCGATATCGTGCTGGTGACATTCAGCCAGTCCGTGGAGGGAGAAGAGGCCATGAAGCGGTACGGCCTGAGGTCTGCGGACTGGGAGCAGAATATGCGCGATCTGGCAGACGATTTCTGGGACGAGAACAAGTTCGGCTATAATAAGGGCTTTGAGGGAGACGGCGTCCTGCTGCTGCACAACTGGTACGAAGGGCAGAATGGCGAGCATCTCTCCACCAGCGGCAGGGTGGAACAGAGATTCAGCCTCCGGGATATCGATCAGGTACTTTACGCGGTGGACGACTATTATGACACGGATCCCTACAGGGCTTACAGGGCATATGTAAACGAGGTCTGCAGGCTGATGGACGACTCCCTGTCGCTTCCCTTTTCATGGGGGCTGGTGGCTGTCCTGCCGGTTATCGCAGCGGTTTTTTATGCAATAAGCGGTTCCCATCAGAAGAAAGCGGAGAACACAGTGGCCGTGAATGCCTATGTGGCAGACGGCAGGCCGCAGATACGAAACAGAGAAGACGCGCTGCTTCGCAAGAATGTAGTCACCAGAAAGATAGAGACCGGTTCCGGCGGAGGAGGAGGGGGCGGCCGCAGCGGAGGCGGAGGCCACCACACCAGCAGCGGCGGGGCCAGCCACGGGGGCGGAAGCCACAGACATTAATGGAAGGTTTCAGAATCGAATATAAAGGGGAGCATCTCAAAAGAAAAGAGGCAGAATAAGAATGAAAGCAAACTACCATACGCATACATGGAGATGCATGCACGCTTCAGGGACGGAAAAGGAATATGTGGAGAATGCCATCAGGGCCGGATTGGAAATCCTCGGCTTTTCCGATCATACGCCTTATCCATATCCCAAGGACTATAGCTCAGGCATGCGCATGCGGACGGATCAGCTGGAGGACTACGTGGACACGGTCCTGGCCCTGAAGGCGGAGTACCGGCAGGACATCGAAATCCATCTGGGGCTGGAGGTGGAGTATTATAAGGACTATTTCCCAAAGCTGCAGAAGCTGGTGGCGGACTATCCCATCGAATATTTCCTGCTGGCCCAGCATCATTTGGGCTGCGAGATGTATGGCGGCTGGAGCGGGATGCCTACGGATGACCCCGAGACGCTGCGGGCCTATCGCACGCAGACCACAGAGGCCATGGAGACGGGATGCTTCACCTACTTTGCCCACCCGGATCTCCTGCGGTTCATCGGGGATGAGGGTGTCTATGAGGAAGAGATGCGGATGCTCTGCCGGAGGGCCAAAAACTTATCCATACCGCTGGAGATTAATTTCCTGGGGATTCATGAGGACAGGCATTACCCGGACGAGAGGTTCTGGAAGATTGCCGGGGAAGAGGGCTGTGAGGTGGTGTTCGGATTGGATGCCCATGATCCGGAGTCATTTGGCCGCCCTGAGATAGCGCGGGCGGCGGAGGAGATAGTTAAGAGGAACGGACTGCTGCTGAGGGATACGGTGGAGTTTCGGAGCCCGGTTTGATGAACAGAAAACAGATTAGTCAACAAGATGTACAAACAAATCTGCAAGGAGGAAATCATATGAGGCTAGTCACGCAGACACATATCACGGCGGAGACTTTCGGAGATGAGGCCTGCATCCCGATTCTGAAAAAAGCGGGCTTCGAGGCTTTGGACTGGTCATTTTTCGGCATGGAACAGGGAAAGGGGATCTGGTGCACCGATGTATGGAAAGAACATGCGCTGCGCCTGAAAGAGGTTGCCGCCCAGTGGGACATCGGCTTCTCCCAGGCCCATGCGCCATTCCCCTCTTCCAGGGGAGAGGAAGTCTATGACAGGGAGATCCGGGAAAGGATTCTGCGCTCCGTGGAGGCGGCGGCCCTGATGGGAGTGCGGAATATCGTTGTGCACCCTAAGCAGGAGCTGGAGTATGCCGGGAATGAAGAGAAGCTGTGGGAGGAGAACCTGGAATTCTACCGCAGCCTGATTCCCTATTGCGAGGAGTATGGAATCCGCATCTGCGCGGAGAACATGTGGCAGTGGGACAGAAAGCGCGGCTATATCGTGGACAGCGTCTGCGCCAGGCCCGATGAGTTCTGCAGGCTGCTGGACGAGCTGGACAGTCCATGGATTGCAGGCTGCCTGGATGTGGGCCATTGCGCGCTGGTGGGCAGGGAGCCCCAGGATGTGATTCGTGCCATGGGCTCCGGGCGGCTCCAGGCTCTGCACATCCACGACGTGAATTATGTGAGGGACTGCCACACAATGCCTTTTATGGAAGATTTGGACTGGGAGGCCATAACCGGAGCTCTGGCTGAGATTGGCTATGAGGGAGATTTCACGTTGGAGGCGGACGAATTTCTGCGCAGGCTTCCTCCCGAACTGATGCCCGAGGCCGGCTGTCTGATGGCGAAGACGGGCCATTATCTGATAAGGCGCATTAATGAGCAGGGACTGCGTTAATCCGCTTTTGAAATTTCAGGAACACAAAAAGCACCCGAGGTGAGAGCCGGGTGCTTTTCGATTCTATTGCTTATGGATGATAGGTTCTAAAGTCACGCCATCTCATTGACAGCTTTGGCAATGCGGGAAACCTTGTGGGCAACGTTGTTCTTGTGATAAACGCCCTTGCTCCCGGCTTTCTCGATGACTTTCGTAGCAGCGGACAGCTCTGCAGTGGCAGCAGCCTTATCGCCGGCAGCGATAGCGGCATAAACCTTCTTGATAGCGGTCTTGACGCCGGATCTGACGGCCTTGTTCCTGTCAGCCTTTGCACGGTTCACCAGAATTCTCTTCTTCGCAGATTTAATGTTAGCCAAGTCGTACACCTCCAATTGTATACAGAATTAAATTAACGTTTCACTTTAGCCAGACACGGAGGACTATCGTAAACACATAAAGATAGTTTAGTAAATAATAGAATATTTGTCAAGACATAATCTGAGAAAAATTGTCTAAAATAAGAAATAAAAGAATGAGAGGGTGCAGTGATGGAAAATTTTCAGATGAGAACGGATTTGGCGCTGGAGGCAAGGGAGAGCATCAGCGAGGCGGACAGCGAGCTGCGGGGCGTCAGAGTGGAGGAGTACTATCACGAGGAAGAGGACATCCGGGTGACAAAAGTAATGATTGATACCAAAAATGCGGCCAAAGCCATGGGAAAACCCATGGGCATCTATGTGACCATGGAGGCGCCTGCCATGGTGGAGCCGGACGAGGACTATCACAGGGAGATTTCCTGCCGTTTGGCGGAGGAAATCCTGGAGCTTCTTCCGGGGGCGGACAGCGAGCAGTCCGTCCTGGTGGTGGGGCTGGGCAACAGGGAGGTGACGGCGGACGCGCTGGGGCCCCAGGTAGTGGACAATCTCTTCATCACAAGGCATATCGTCAGGGAGTACGGAACAGCCGCCTACAATTGCAGCAAAATGAACCAGATCAGCGCGCTGGAGCCCGGCGTCATGGCAAAGACCGGCATGGAGACGGCGGAAATCGTGAAAGGCGTGGTGGAAGAGACCAGGCCCGATGTGCTGATTGTAATAGACGCCCTGGCGGCCCGGAGCACGAAGCGCCTGAACCGTACCATCCAGATAACCAATACGGGGATTCAGCCGGGCTCAGGGGTGGGGAACCACAGGAATGCCCTGACTTTGGAAAGCCTCGGGGTGCCTGTGATAGCCATCGGCATCCCTACGGTGGTGGACGCCGCCACCATAGTGGGGGACGCTCTGGAAAAGATGCTGGAGGAGGACAAGGACCTGGAGAATGTGAAATATAAGGAAAAGCAGCGGCTGCAGTTCGCGGAGCTGAACAATATGTACATGACGGGCAAGGATATCGATGCTGTCATTAAACGGGTCAGCTTCACCGTATCCGAGGGAATCAACATCGCCGTCGGGGAGACTTTTATGACAGAATGACCACATTCAGGGCATGGAGCGGCATAGACGGGCATATAAATAGGAGGAGGGTGGCCCGGGGCCGGAAAGGAAGTGCATTGCCGTAGGATGGAAGAAAAGCATTCCAGGAAAGCTTTTGGCGGAAAAAAGGCAGGAAAACTCATTTTGCTGGCATTTTTGATTCTCGGTATACAGGCGGCGGCAAAGAGCTGCGGCGTGGCTGCTGTATCGAACGGGCAGGACACGATTGGTGAGGCCATGCTGAAAAGCATGAGCGATGAGGCCCGTATGCTGCTGTATAGTCAGTTCATGTCGGGCGTCGCCTTTGTGGAGGAGAACGGAAGAGGAACCTACTGGCTCCTGCAGGAAGAGATTGACTGCCTGTTTCCTTTTTACGGATATCTTACCGGAAATATGACAGGGGAGCAGGAGGAGAGCGCAGGGGATATCAGGACGATTCTGCTGGCGGAGGCGGAAGAGGAATCGACGCATTTACATTTAGAAGAAACTTTGCCAAAGGAGGCTCCCGCGGAGCAAAATGCGGCATCTGGCGTGGAGGGCGATGCCGCGGGAAACGGAGCCGCCGGACAGGCAGCGGACACGGAGCTTGCGGACCTTTTGCGGGCGGAGAACGAGGCGGCGATGCAGCAGGTCCGGACCACAGCCTTTCTGCCCCATGAGAAACAGACGGAGCTGGATCTGGGGCCTTTAGAGGACTATGAGACGCTGATGAGGCAGTTCTATACCATGGATGAAAATACGGTGGCTGGCAGTGACCAGTTGAATGTGCAGAAATTGATGGGCGAGGACATGACCATATCCAAGGACGCGGAAGGCCCTCAGATTCTTATTTACCACACCCATGCACACGAGGCCTTTGCGGACTCCGAACCCGGGGATATGTCGGAGACGATCATGGGCGTGGGAGAACGGCTGACCACGATCCTGACAGAGCAGTACGGCTATCAGGTGCTCCATCATCTGGGCCAGTACGATACGATTTCCCGGGACGATTCCTATGCCGTGGCACTGGGGGACCTGGAGGCGCTCCTGCAGGAATATCCGTCCATTCAGGTGGTGATCGATTTACATAGGGACGCCATGCCGGAGGAGACCAGACTGGTCATGGATCTGGACGGCAGGCCCACAGCCAGGTTCATGTTCTTCAATGGACTGTCCCGCACAAAGACCACCGGCAACATTTCCTATCTGTACAATGAGAACCTGGACAGCAATCTGGCCTTTTCTTTCCAGATGCAGAAGACGGCCATGGAGTACTATCCCAATCTGACCCGGCGTATTTTTCTGAGGGGATACCGCTACAACATGCATCTGCGCCCCAAGACTTTGCTGATTGAGCTGGGGGCCCAGAACAATACGCTGGAGGAGGTCATGAATGCCTGCGACCCGCTGGCGCATATCCTGGATCTGGTGCTCTCAGGCACGGGGTGAGGGAAAATCATTTCGCCGTCAGCACCCAGCCCGGGAACCAGCGCAGATATCTGACCACGAAAGAAGCCTCCACCGGCTGGCCCGAAAGCACTGGGTAGAACAGCAGGAACAGGGCAAAAGCGACCAGACCGTACAATACTCCGGCAGTGATGAAGAGGCGTCTGGGGACTTCCTTTTTCCACTGCAGCATGCCGTACATGACCATGAGGACGACAAAGGCCACGCTGGGGAAATAATGGTAGATAAAGGTGACCCGGGTCACGAAGAACCAAGGCAGGTACTGGGCCAGGTATCCCACGGTCAGGAAAGCGGCGGTCCTGTCCTTTTTGGCTGTCCACAGCCATATCATGTGGAAAAAAGCCGGGATGCCCGCCCACCACACGGCCGGGTTGCCGAAAGAACTGATGCCTTCCCGTAAGCCTCCCTGGGCCGTGGTGCTGACCACGCGGGAATAGTACCATATGGGACGCCTGATCAAAGGCCATTCATACCAGGCCGAGGAGTAGGGATGGGTGGAGTCCAGTTCGCTGTGGTAGGAGAACATGGTCTGCTGGTTGTACAGCATCCTGCCTATGAGCCCTCTGTCCCCATAGTCCCGGAAAGGGAGATAGGACAGCAGATAGATGGCGGCAGGCGCTGCCACGAAGAAAATCAGGCAGAACAGCACGGTTTTGCGGACATTTCCCGGGAAAGAGCGGATGATATGGGCATGGGAGATGCCGGAGGTTTCCCCGAGAGGATACTTTTTTGCGTAAAGATATTCGCGGTATCTTCGATACAGGGAAGAGAAGAACAACAGCGCAAGCCCTGCCCCGGCGTATATCCCTGTCCATTTGGAGGCGATGCCGAGCCCCATGCTGATGCCGCATGCGCCCAGCGGGAGCCAGGTCTTCTTCAGCGGCGTATCGTAGAAGCTTAAGGTAATATACTGATACATGAAATAATACATCAACAGCACAAAAAACGTTATGTAGACATCGATGGTGGCGATCCGCGTCTGGGCGAAGTGCATGAAATCGAAAGAAAACAGCACGCAGGCCAGAGCCGAAGAATAAGTCTGCCCGGAAATACGCTTTGCGAACAGGTACAGGACAGGCACCATGGCGATGCCGAAAAGCGTGCCCACGATGCGCCAGCCAAAGGGATTCATGCCGAAGAGGGCCACTCCCAGGGATATGAAAATTTTCCCCATGGGAGGATGGGTATTCTCATAGGAGGTGAGCCCGTGCAGGAATTCATAGGCTGTCCGCCCGTGGTAGATTTCATCGAAGTACATGCCGTTCCGGAAAGAGGGAGCTTCGGGGCATAGATCGGTCTCATCGAAAAGGGCAGGATAGTCCGCCGCATTCTCAGGCATGAGAGGCTTCCCGGCAGCATCCAGGAAGACCAGTTCCAGCAGCGAGGCCTGGGAGTCCGTAAGAGTGAGGCGGATATGCGCCATCGGCGTGTCCAGGGCAGCCTTCTGCCAGGTGAAGACCTTATTCAGGGACAATTCCCCCAGATAGGACCATTCCCTGTCCTTTTCGCTTTTCCCCTCCAGAATAAAAGTCCGTTCATGCCAGGGTGCGATGTAATAGGAAAGAGAGACAGGGGCCGCAGTCCCGAAATCCAGCGCTATGGACTGGTCCCGGTCCATGTCATAAGCGGTGACAGGGGCTTTCCTTTCACCCAGATCGTACAGGGCAAAACAGCTGTATACAGCGGTGACAGCCAGCATGCAGAGGACGTCCGCCTTTTTCAGGGAAGAACATTTGCGGGAGCCCGACGGGGGGATATCATGAAGAGGGATGGGGCAGCTGTAATGCCTGTAAGTAATGAAATAAAGAAAAGCCCCGCACAGCAGCATCCCCGCGGACACCAGCAGGATGGAGGCCGATTTCCTGTCATAAGCGGCAGGATTATAGAAGAACAGCACATCTGCCGTGTTGTAGAAATGCAGGGCGCTGAGGCAGGTATAGCAGACATAAGTGAGAGGGACAGGCTTATGGATATAGGCCAGCAACAGCAGCACCAGCGCAGGATAGAGATAGCGCTCATGCATGCGTACGGAGAACAGGAAGACGCTTACCACCATAAAAGCCGCCAGAAAAGGGTATTTCGCTTTTTCACGGCGGTTTTTCAGGCTGAGGAACAGGGTCAGCGCGACGGCGGCAGCGATGGCCAGCATGCCGAAGACGCGGTAGGGGACCCCTAAGAACGTGTTCTCCTGACTGATCCAGTTCAGGCCGAAGAGCCCCCAGAGATTGCAGGCGTTCACAGCGGCGTAAGGGTAGGAACCTAAGGTGTCAAGAAGCTGTGATATCACATTGGAGAGCCCGAAAGGGAGGCAGAGGATAATGACGCCCGCGGCCACGGAAAGGCATTGGAACAGGCAGTGCAGGAGTTTGGGCAGAAAAGGAGCCGCATGCTGTCCCGGTGCTTTCTTCCCGGGTAGGATATAGTCGATTGTGCCGGCCAGGAGCACAGGGCCCAGCAGCAGCATCTGGGGCTTGATCAGAAATCCTATGCCAAAAGCGGTGTACGCAGGATACATCTTTCCGCGCATCAGGGAAATGCACATGATTACTGCCGCCAGCGCTGTCAGGGAGTCCACCTGTCCCCACACAGAGGAGTTCAGAAAGACAGCCGGATTAAAGAGATAAGCGGCGCACAGAAAGAATGCATGGCGTACAGACAGCTTTTTTTCGGTTTCCCGTACAAGCAGCATGCCGCATGCCATGTCGCAGAGAATGGAGGGGAGCTTCAGCAGAATCAGATGGGCAGCGGAATAGCGCCCGATAGAAATAAGTCTGCCGATGCCTCCCAGGAGCCACAGCACATAGAGATATCCCGGCGGATAGTCGGAGAACGTATCCGGAGAGTAGAAACCTCCGGGCCCTGTCACACAGATTCTCTCGGCCCAGGCCGCGAAACAGGCCGTGTCGGTGCCGAAGCCTCCCGACAGGGCGGCAGAGACGAGCCTGATGAAAAGAGCGGCCCCGAACAGGGCGGCAAAGCATCCGGCGGAGGGAGCCGGACGTTGTTTCCCGGAGGCGGCAAAGCACGCTCCCATGATAAAAATTCCCGATATTGCGGCAAGGTGGATGAAAATCATAGTCTTCTGCTTCCTTTTTTATACTTGATAATGGATTTACAATCATTTCAGATATATTTTTAGATTTATTATAGCAAAAAAAGTGGTAGAAGAAAAGGTTTTGTGTTATACTAGTCAAATGTGAGTTAGTTCGATGCTATGGTACTTTAAGCTGGGGTAGGATACATGTGCGCGTTTGTGAGTTTTCAGAATGTAAAAAAGGTATACAGGACTGGCGAGGTGGAAATCACGGCCCTGCACGATGTGAATTTTGAAATCGAAAAGGGAGAGTTCTGCGTCATCGTAGGCAGCTCCGGCGCCGGGAAGACCACCATTCTGAACATTCTGGGAGGCATGGACACGCTGACAGAGGGGGAAGTGTCCCTGGACGGACAGATAGTGTCCTCTTTCAACAAAAGGCAGCTGACCGCTTACCGGCGCTACGATGTGGGATTCGTCTTCCAGTTCTACAATCTGGTTCAGAACCTGACGGCGCTGGAGAACGTGGAGCTGGCGGCGCAGATCTGCAAGAATCCTTTGGACGCGGCGGCAGTGCTGGAGCAGGTGGGGCTCAAAGACAGGGAGGCGAATTTCCCGGCTCAGCTGTCCGGCGGGGAGCAGCAGCGCGTGGCCATCGCCAGAGCCCTGGCCAAGAATCCGAAGCTGCTCCTGTGCGACGAGCCCACGGGGGCCCTGGACTACAACACAGGAAAAGCTGTGCTGAAGCTTTTGCAGAATACCTGCAGGGAGGTAGGAAAGACAGTCATCGTCATCACCCACAATCAGGCTCTGACAGCCATGGCGGACCGCATCATTACGGTTAAGAGCGGCACCATCGTAAGTATGGTGAAGAATACAAATATAGTCGATATTTCGGAAATAGAATGGTGAGTCTATGCGCGGAATCAGGAAGACTACTTTCAGGGAAATCAAATCTAGTTTCGGGCGCTTTCTGGCGATTTTTGGGATTGTGGCGCTGGGGGTGGGCTTTTTCGCAGGCCTGAAAGTGACGACGGAGGCCATGGTGGCCACTGTGACGGAATATCTGGATGTACATCGGTTCTATGACTTGCGCCTGGTGTCCACATTGGGGTTCGATCAGGAGAACGTGGACTCTTTTGCCGCCGCTGCGGATGTGGAGGCGGCGGAGGGCTCCGTTTCCTTTGACGTGCTCTATGAGCTGGGAGAGGACAGGCAGGGCGTCATCAAGACCTATAGCATGCCGAGAGAACTCAACACTCTGAAGCTGATATCCGGCAGGATGCCGGAGACAGGCGCCGAGTGCGTGCTGGACAGCGGCAGTTTCGGAAAATCTGTGATCGGCAGCACGCTTCGCCTGTCGGATGACAACGCGGAGGAGGACCTGGAACATTTTTCCCAAAAAGAATATACCATCGTGGGGCTGGTGCAGTCGCCTCTGTACATTCAGTTCGAGAGGGGCAATACCATTCTGGGATCAGGGCGGCTGGACGGTTTCGCCTATCTGGGGCCGGAAGGATTCGGCGTGGATTATTTCACGGAAGTCTATGTGAGCTTCCGGCAGGATTACGGCCTTTACAGCCAGGAGTATGATGCTTTTATCGACGGGAAAGAACCGGTCTGGGAGCAGATTGTGGAGATACAGGCCCGGGCCCGGTATGAGAGAATCTTCAGCGAGGGAAATGAAAAGCTGGCGGATGCCCGGACGCAGCTGGACGAGAACCGGACAGAAGGGGAAAAGGAGCTTGCGGATGCCGCCGAAGCCTTGGAGGAAGCGAAGAAGCAGCTGGAAGACGGAGAGAAGGCGCTGGAGGAAGCCAGAGAGGAGCTTTCGGAGGGCGAGGAGACCATCCGCCAGAAGCGGAAAGAGCTGGAGGACGCCAAGGCGACCATTGCCCGGAAAGAAGCGGAGCTTTCCGAGGGCGAGGCGATGATAGCCCCAAAGGAGGCAGAACTCGCGGAAGCAAGGACAGCCATAGACGCCAGCGAAGTGGAGCTCCGCAGGGGAGAGAGGGAGCTTTCAGACGGGAAAGCGCAGCTGCGAAGCGGCGAGGCGGCGGTGTCAGTGACCAGACGGGTCATCGACGAGAGCAGGCGCCAGCTGGAGGCCCAGTTGGAAGAACTCAGGCAGAGCGGAGAAGAAATAAGTGCTTCTCTTGTGGCCAGGCTGGAAGAAGCGCTGGCGCGTCTGGATGCCGCCGAGGAAGAGCTGCGGGTGCAGGAGCAGGAGCTGGAAGCGGCCAGAGCCCGGATTGAGGAGAGCGAGCGGCAGCTGGACAGCGGCTGGATAGCCATGTCTGCGGCCAGGACCCGGCTGGAGGACGGTGAGCGGGCCCTGGCGGATGCGAAACTGGAAATCCAAAGCGGCAGACAGCAGCTGGAGGATGCCAGGCAGACTGTGGAAGAGGGCGAAGAGGCCCTCATATCCGCCGGCGAGGAATTAGAAGAGGGCCGGAAGACTCTGGCGGAAAAGGAAGAGGAGTTGGCCGGGGCGAAACAAAAATATGCCGATGGGGAAAAGGAATACCAGGATGCCAAACGGGAGTTCGATGAAAAAATAGGGGACGCGGAAGTGGAAATCGCGGACGGTCAGACGGAACTGGATGAACTGACTGAGCCGGATACCTATGTGCTGGGCAGGGATACTAATGTAGGCTACGTCTGCTTTGAAAATGATTCCTCCATCGTGGAGGGCATTGCCAATATCTTTCCCGTGTTCTTCTTTTTGGTGGCGGCCCTGGTGTGCATCACCACCATGAACAGGATGGTGGAGGAGCAGAGAACCCAGATCGGCGTGCTGAAAGCCCTTGGCTACGGCGAGGGCACCATTATGTCCAAATACATGATTTATTCCGGCCTGGCGGCGTTTTCCGGTTGTATCTTCGGCTTCTTTTTCGGGACCTGGGGCTTTCCGAAAGTCATATGGTTCTGCTATGGCCTTATGTATGACGCGGATCCCATTGCCTATGTGTTCAACTGGAAACTGGCAGCGGTGTCGCTGACGGTATCGCTGCTTTGTTCCATCGGCACCACATGGCTCTCCTGCCGCATGGAACTGGCCCGGGTGGCGGCGGCCCTGATGCGTCCCAAGGCGCCGAAAGCGGGCAAGCGGGTGTTCCTGGAATACATTCCTTTCATATGGAAAAGGCTGGGCTTCCTGCGCAAGGTATCCCTGCGCAATATTTTCCGCTATAAGAAGCGCCTGTTCATGATGATAGTGGGCATCAGCGGCTGCACGGCGCTGCTGGTGACCGGTTTCGGCGTAAAAGATTCCATCGCTGACATCGGCGACAGGCAGTTCAACGAGATACAGACCTATGATCTGACTCTGACTTTAAAGGAAAACGCAGATGAAGAGATGCGGGCCGAACTGGACGGGAAGGAGGATATTTCCCGGTATTCCTGTGTCATGGAGAAAAATATGGATCTGGTCTCGGGAGCGGGGGTGAAATCCATCTATCTGGTGACCGGCACAGAGGAGGGGATGGCTCCTTTCCTGAATCTTCATACCACGTCGGGGGAACAAATCGCGTATCCCGCTTTCGGCGAGGCAGTTATTTCCAATAAGCTGGCGGAGGATTATAATGTCCGGATCGGTGAAATGATAACGCTCAGGGACAGCGATTTGAACGAGATGACTGTGAGAATATCGGGAATTTATGAAAATTATCTCTATAATTACGTGCATGTATCCGAAGAAACCTGGACGGATCAGATGGGAGAGGAGCCGGAGCGCAAGACTGTCTATCTGAATCTGGTTCAGGCGCCGGAGGAGGAAAGCCCCATCCTCTCCGACAGGCTTACCGATTATGAACTTTCCGCAGAGCTGATGCGGCTGGATCAGGTGGCGAATGTGAACGTGAGCTCGGACATGGTGGAGCGGATCGGCAGTATGCTCTCTGCCCTGGACATCATCGTGGCGGTAGTCATCCTGTGCGCGGCGGGACTGGCTTTCATCGTGCTCTACAACCTGACCAATATCAACATCACGGAGAGAATCAGGGAGATTGCCACGATTAAGGTGCTGGGCTTTTATAAGCGCGAGACGAACGCTTATGTGTTCCGGGAGAATGTGATGCTGACTGTACTTGGGACGATGATGGGGCTGGGGCTTGGGTTTCTGCTGCACCAGGTAGTCATGAATGAAATCCGGGTGGATATGATCGCTTTCTATATACACGTAAAACCGATAAGTTATGTCTACAGCGCGCTGCTGACGATGCTGTTCGCCTGGATGGTGAACCTGGCCATGGGCGGCAGGCTGGAGGCTGTCAGTATGACGGAATCGCTGAAAAGCGTAGATTGATTCACAGGAGGATATGGGAAATGGAAAGGAACAGAAAAAATGAGATTTGATATGCACTGTCACACGAAAGAGGGGTCGCTGGACGGCAAGGTGCCCATAGAGGAATTCGCCGCTTCTTTACGGGAAAGGGGATTTGACGGGATGCTGGTCACGGACCACGATTCCTACAAAGGGTACCGCAGCTGGAAAGAGAGGCATGCAGGTGCCCCCGATGGAGAGTTCCTGGTGCTGAAAGGCGTGGAGTATGACACCATAGACGCGGGACATATCCTGGTGATCATGCCGGAAGGGGTGCGGCTGAAGATTCTGGAGCTGCGGGGCCTGCCGGTACAGTTTTTGATAGATATCGTCCATAAGAACGGCGGGATTCTGGGGCCTGCGCACCCCTGCGGGGAGCGATACTTAAGCATCACCAATACCAGAAAGCACAGAAACCGCCTGGCCGTGATGGACAAATTTGATTTCCTGGAGGGCTTCAATGCCTGCGAGAGCCCCCAGAGCAATGCCACCGCCATGGAAATCGCCGCCAGATATGAAAAGCCTGTCTTCGGCGGCAGCGATGCCCACAAGGAGGACTGTGTGGGCTTCGCCTATACGGAGTTTGAGGGGCGGATCGGCTGTGAGTCGGATCTGATCAGGCTGGTGAAGGAAAAAGGGCGGGAGGCCTGTACCTGCGGAGGGCAGTACTACATGGGCACCACAAAGGAGAAGATAGGCAGGATGAACAGCCTGCTGGTGCAGTCTTTCTGGTTCTACAATCATCTGGCCAGCCTCCTGAGGGCCAGAAAGCGCAGACGGGAGCTGGGCAAGCTCTATATCCGCATAAAGTGACAAAAGCTACATGTTTGTTACAGAATTATTGCAAAAGAATGTTTTTCATTAAGCTTTCTTTTTCTGTAATTCATAAAATCTTAAGGTACATTTTAGCGATAGTGTGATATACTCAATATGTAAAACGGCATCGTTTACATATTGAGTTTTTTATAAAAGGAGTATAAGAAAATGAAGCTTATGAAAAAGAGTACGATTTGCCGGCGTTTTCTGGCGCTGGCCCTGGCGGCGGCCATGACATTTTCTCTGGCGGCCTGCGGCAATTCCTCAGGCGGCGGGACAGAGAAGAAAGAATGGGTCTGGGTACCGGAATTCATCACGATTGACGATGAGAGCGTTTCTTACTACGACATGCAGCTGGTAGGGGACGGGCTTTACTATCTCTCTTATAAGTGGGACGAGGCTACCGGGAAATCCTCCGAGAGCATCTGTAAATATTCCCTGACCGATGGGAATATCACGAAGACTCCGCTGTCTTACGCGGAGGAGAAGATTTGGAATCTGAACGGGGGCGTTTTCGCCAAAGACGGCAGTCTGTACTCTGTGGCGCATGTCTATAGTGAGGATTACAGCGTATCGGAAGTCTATCTGTGCAAGTTCGACGCCCAGGGCAATCAGCTATACGCGGAGGACATGACGGATTTGGTAGGTGATAGCTATGTGGATTCCGTGGCGGTAGACGGAGAGGGGCGCATCTATGTGTCGGGGGACACCAATGTCTGGCTGTTCGATGCGGAGGGCAGAAATCAGGGCACTATATCGCTGGATTCCGGCGGGATTCGGGCCATGGGCTGCAGCAAGGACGGCAAGATGTATGTCTGCTATTACGGCAATGACGGATATGAGCTGGCGGACATCGATTTTGAGGGAAAGAAAGTGGGCAGCACTTACGATAATTTCCCCAGCGGCAATAGTAACAGGCTGGTGCCCGGCATCGATAAGGATTTTCTTGTGCACGATGGCAGGACAGTGTATGAATATGACACCAAGAAGCAGGCGGCGGAAGAATTGTTCACATGGCTGGACAGCGATATCAACGGCAACTATGTGCAGAACTTCGGCGTGCTGGAGGATGGGCGCATCCTTGCCGTCACCATGGACTGGGAGACCAACGACAGCGGGATTTCGCTGCTGACGAAGAAGAAAGCCAGCGAGGTGCCCCAGAAAGAGACCATCGTCATCGGCAGCCTTAACGGCGGTTCCGATATCCAGTCCGCGGCGGTGAAGTTCAACAAATCCAGCGACAAGTACCATATCAGCATCCGGGGCTATCTGGATTACAACAGCTGGGACGGGAATGACTACGAGGCCTACGTGGCGGACGGCCTCAGCCGGATGAACAATGACATCACTTCCAATAACTGTCCCGACATTCTCGACTTAAGCGGCTTGAACATCAAACAGCTGGCTGCCAAGGGTGTCTTTGAGGATCTTGGAGGTTATCTGGACAAGAGCGACAAGCTGAGCCGTGAGGATTTCCTGGAAAATGTGCTGGAAGCCTATACCATAAACGGAAAGCTGATCAGCATTCCGTACAGCTTCCAGATACAGACCGTAGTAGGCAAGGGTTCGGATGTGGGAACGGATATGGGGTGGAGCATAGATGAATTGATTGCCTATGCGGATGCCCATCCGGATGCGCAGCTTTTCGATTATGTAAACAAGAACCAGATTATGATGTATCTGATGGTGTACAATGCGGATTCCTTTATCGACTGGAGCACCGGGGAATGCAGTTTCGATACGGACGAGTTCAAGAGCATCCTGAATTTCGTGAACCGGTTCCCGGACGAGGTGCAGTGGGATGAAGAGGATATGTCCACGCCCAACAAGATTCAGAAGGGAAATGTGCTCCTCTATGAGGCAAATATATATGACTTCCAGCAGATTCAGCTCTGCAATGAGATTTTCCAGGGCGACGCCTCCTATATCGGATACCCTACCATGGACGGCAGCGTGGGATGCATGCTCTCTGCATCACAGGCCTACGCCATCACCTCCAAGGGCGGGAATAAGGACGGCGCGTGGGAGTTCATCGAAGGGTTTCTGGCAAAGGAAGAGAATCCTGACAGAGGTGTCAGTTATTTCGGCTTCCCCACGATGAAATCGAAACTGGATACCTTGGCGGAAGATGCCGTGAAAGTGGAATATCATACGGATGAGAATGGGGAACTTATTCTGGACGAGAATGGCGAGGCTATCGTGATGGGCACAGGCGGCGGATTCTCCTACAGTGACGGCTGGAGCTATGATTACCGCATTCCTACTCAGGAAGAGGTAGACCTTACCAGAACCTTGATGGAGCTGGCGAAGCCGGTGACTTATTCCCAGGGGGATGAAGTCCTGAATATCATCAATGAAGAAGCGGCTGCTTTCTACAAAGGGCAGAAGGGCGTGGACGAGGTGGCATCGGTCATCCAGAGCCGCATCAAGATTTACGTAGGCGAGAATAAATAATGCCTGCGGCCTGTGGAAACAGGCGGATGGGAGTTTAAGAGTGGCTAGATTCAAAAAAGGCGGGAAAGCGCCGAAAGTTTCCGCCGAAAAACATCATAGTAAGACGACCAAAAGGATGCGCAAGATCAAGATTAGCTCGGGGGCGTATATTGCCCCCAGCTTTCTTGGGGTATTGGCTTTTTTCATCCTCCCTTTTCTGGTGGTCATTTACTATTCGCTGGTAGACAATCCGATTAGCGGAAATTTTGTGTTTCTGGATAATTTTTTCAGCATTGCAGGCAATACCGCGTTCCGGCGGGCCGTGAACAACACGCTTACCTTTTCGGCAGTGGCAGTGCCTCTGGCAGTGGTGCTGTCTTTGCTGCTGGCAATTGTGCTGGAGGCGAAGCTCCCTTTCAGGAGCCAGTTTCGGACCTTTTTCTTAAGTCCCATGATGGTGCCGGTAGCTTCCATCGTGCTGATCTGGCAGGTGCTGTTCCATTACAACGGCGCTATCAACGAAGTGCTGGTGGCGCTGGGGGGCGGAAAAATCGACTGGCTGAAGTCGGATTACGCGCTGATTGTGGTGGTCATCCTGTTCTTGTGGAAGAATCTGGGATACAATATGATTCTGTTCATGGCGGCCCTGGCCAGCATACCAAAGGATATCCTGGAAGTGGCGCAGCTGGAGAGCGCGAAGCCTCTCCAGACCTTTTTCTACATAAAGATTCGGTATCTGTCCTCCACCCTGCTGTTCGTGACAATCATGTCGCTGATTAACTCTTTCAAGATATTCCGTGAGGTCTATCTGCTGACAGGGGATTATCCCTATGACTCCATCTACACGCTGCAGCATTTTATGAACAATAAGTTCAAATCCCTGGATTATCAGACATTGTCCGCGGCGGCGATTCTGATGTCCCTGGTGATGATAGTGATTATCGGTATTCTTTTTGTCGCGGAGGACCGTTTCGGAAAGGATGTGGAAGGGTGAAGAAGAGAGCGGAAAACATGCCGGAGGCTGTCCTGGACCCGAGAGAGCGGGACAGGAGGCTGGCCTTGCGCAGGAAAAGGTTCCAGACGGCGAAGATCGCTCTGGCTACCGTGGTGGCGGCGACTTTCGCGATACTGTTCCTGATGCCCATTGTGCTGACTATCACGAATTCTTTCATGGCAGCCTCGGAGATTTCGGCCAACTATGGATCCATATTTGCCACCGATGCCAACGGCGGCAAAGTGTATATCGCGGAGAGGGTGAACCTGAAATTCATCCCCGATATGGTTTCTTTCAGCCAGTACAATACGGTGCTGTTCAAGAGTCCGGAGTATCTGTTCAAATTCTGGAACTCCGTGATACTGGTGGGACCTATCGTGGTTTTCCAGCTGATGGTGGCGTCCCTGGCTTCCTATGGCTTTGCCAGATACCGTGGCAGAATCCGGGAGATTATCTTTTTCATGTACATCATCCTGATGCTGATGCCCTATCAGGTGACGTTGGTGCCCAACTATCTGGTCAGCGACTGGCTGAACCTTTTGGATACCAACTGGGCCATCTGGCTGCCCGGCATATTCTCACCTTTTGCGGTGTTTCTGCTGACGAAGTTCATGCGCAGGATTCCGGAGTCGGTGCTGGAGGCGGCGCAGATAGACGGGGCGGGAGAATGGCAGATATACCGGAAGATATGCCTGCCCCTCTGTAAGGGTGCCATATGCTCCGCGGCCATTTTGGTGTTCATTGACTATTGGAACATGGTAGAACAGCCGCTGATTCTGATGTCGGATCCGGAGCAGCATCCGCTGTCAGTATTCCTAAGCAAGATTAACGCGGGGGAAATCGGGCTGGCTTTTGCGGTGGCCACGATATACATGGTGCCCAGCCTGCTGATTTTCCTGTATGGAGAAGAATATCTGGTGGACGGAATTACGTATCAGGGCGGCATTAAAGGTTAAATTCCATATAGCATAGAGGAGAGGAAAAGCGATGAACGAGAACGGAAAGAAGAAAAGGGAATGGGTGAAGACAGCGGCCATCATATTTTTGTCGGTGATGCTGGTTCTTACCTTTTTCTCCAACACCATCATGAACTATTCCCTGCCGGAGGTGGCCACGCAGTATGTGGAATCGGGGACCATCACGGCCAAGATTCGCGGTTCAGGGGTAGTGGAGAGCGGAAATCCTTATAATGTGGAAGTAACGGAGTCCAGAAAGGTGTCCCAGGTGGCTGTGAAAGTGGGAGACCAGGTGGAGAAGGACGATGTGCTGCTGTATCTGGAGGATGCGGAGAGCACGGAACTGAAGGAAGCCAGGACGCAGCTGGACAGCCTGAAAGCGGAGTACGACCGCGCCATCGTGACGGCTGATACCTCTTCCAGCATCGTGAACAAGGTAGAGAACGGCAATGTGACCTCCACGGAATCCAAGGTTGCGCAGATAGATGCCTATAATAACAGGATAGATGCCTTGCAGAACAATATTGATGCCTATAACAACCGGATCGCGGAGATTGACGCGGAGCTTGACAAGCTGGGGGATAACACTGTGGATACTTCCGGGGAGCAGCAGGCAGTCAACAATGCGCAGGCGGAGCTGGATAAGGCTACAGCGTGGATTGGAACTGCAAAGGAGAAGTTAGAGGCGGCACAGAGCGTGCTGGAGTCCGTGAATAGCGCAGTAAAAGTGGCTGAGGATAACCAGGCGGCATGTGAGACGGCTTTGGAAAATGCTAAGACAGAGAGGAGTGAAAGGGAAAAAAGTAAGAAAGACCTTGAGGATATGGCGAAACTAGGGGATTTGAGTGCGGAAGACCAGGCTAGGCTTATTCGACTGAGCGGAGAGGGCGAGGGCAGTGTAAAGGAGGCCCAAGTCGCTGAGGAAAATGCATATGTGGCGCTGGAAAATGCAAAGCAGGCTGTGATAAATGCTGGCAATTCTATTGAAGGAGACCGCGCCATTGCCCAGAATGCGGTGAACGAGGCACAAACAGAATACGACAACGCCCTGACTGCCAAAACCACTTGGGAAGGCAATCTCGCTGATGCCCAGCGCAACCTGGCCAATAAGCAGGCATCCAAGCCGGACAACAGCTACAGGGATGCCCTGAACAACGAAAAAGCTGATTTGAGTTTAAACTTAAGCAAAGCTACCACAGAAAAAGCGGATGTGGAGAAAGAACTCACTGAACTGCTTGCCGGATTCACCAAGGAAGTGGATTTGGTGGAGCTTTTAGGCAAGATTCGTGACCAGGAGGATTTGGTGAAAGAGCTGACAGAGAAATCCATCGGAGCCACCATCACAGCCCCTGTAGCAGGCACAGTGACCAGCTTAAGCGTGGTAGCGGGAGAGAGCACCGAGCCCGGGACCCCTGTGGCAGTCCTGCAGCCCGCAGGCAAAGGATTCAGCATGAGTTTTTCCGTCACCAATGAGCAGGCCAAGCGGCTGTCCGTGGGAGATGTGGCGGATCTGGTGAATGCCTGGAGATATGACGACCTTAAGGTAACCCTTGCGAACATCAAGCCCGACCCCAGCGAGCCGGGCCAGAAGAAATTGCTGACCTTTGACGTTGACGGCGATGTGACCGCAGGACAGACCCTGAATGTGTCCGTAGGCCAGAAGAGCGCCAACTATGACCTGATTGTACCCAACAGCGCTATCCGCGAGGACAACAACGGTAAATTCATCCTGATCGTGGAATCAAAGCCCGGCCCTCTGAACACGCGCTACATTGCGACCCGCGTGGATGTGGAAGTGCTGGCAAGCGATGACACCCAGTCCGCAATCAGTGCCGCGCTGTACGGCTACGAATTTGTAATCACCACCTCCACCAAGCCTGTGGAGGCCGGAAAGCAGGTCAGACTGGCGGAAGGTTGAGTGGGAAGGAAGGCAGTCCATATGAAGAAAATAGTACTGGGCATAACAGGGGGGATTTCCTTTCTCGTCTTCCTGATTCTGCTGCTGGTGTCGAACCGTCTGGGACGCAGCCAACTCACCCAGACAGTGGCGGAGAGGTGGAGCAGAGACGGAGACGTCTCCCAGGTTAGCTGCTTTTTCTCCGTTGCTTCTGGCATTACGGAGGATCAGATTATAGAATTTGAGCATACTGTTGACAGTGCCCTGACAGAAGCCTCTGTAATCCAGGAATCGGAGAATCCCGGCGCCAGGCTCTGGGCAGACGCTTACAGCGCGGATGGACAGGTGACGATATCCAATGACAAGACGAGCCTGACGGCTGATGCCATCGGCATAGGCGGTGATTTTTTTCTGTTCCATCCCTTGACTTTGCTGAATGGAGCCTACTTTTCGGGCAATGATCTGATGCAGGACTACTGTGTGATAGACGAGGACGCGGCCTGGCAGCTGTTCGGCTCCAATGACGTGGCGGGAATGACGGTCTATATCGGCGGCGTTCCGCATATAGTCACAGGGGTGGTCCGCAGACCCTCTGGACGTCTGGCGGAGGCCGCAGGTCTGGACAGCACGGTGGTGTATGTGTCCTACCAGACGCTGACGGAACTTGGCGACAGCCATGGCATCAACCACTATGAAATAGTGATGCCTGACCCTGTGACGGGTTTTGCTTATAACTATATCAAGGAAAAGCTGGGCACCGATGAGAAAGAGGTGGAGGTGGTGGAGAATACTTCCCGCTATTCCATTCTTTCGAGGCTGAAGCTCATCGGGGAATTCGGCACGCGTTCCATGAATGGGAAAGCCATCATCTATCCCTACTGGGAGAATATCGCGAGAGGATATGCGGATATCCTGATGGTGCTGACCCTGTTCGGCATTCTGTTCCTGGCGTATCCGGTGGTTCTGGCAATCGTGCTCTTCTGTATCTGGTGGCGGCATAAGGGATGGACCATGAAAGATGTCTGGCATAAGCTCCTGGATTTAGGAGAGCGCAGGATAGAGAAGATGCGCGGGGCCAGACAGGACAAAAAGCAGGGGGAAGGCAGGAAAAAAGGGCGGAAAAAACGCAAAGGGCGCAGAAAGCATGAACTGGATGAGTCTGAGGCTGACATCGAAGAGAGTCCCGAAAAGCCTGAGGAGTCGGATGGAGCGGAGAACCCTGACCGGCAGCCGGACGGGGGATCCGCACAGCAGGGAGGCGATGCGCCTTTGGAAAATGGACGCAAAAGGAGGAAAGGCTTTTGGCGCAGGCGGGGCAGGAAGAAGGATGAGGAGGAGTTATGAAAAGGAATAGGTGGAAGAGGGTATTGAGCCTGGGGCTGGTATGCGCTCTGACAGCAGGCCTGTGCGCCTGCGGAAATGGCGGCAAAACTAAGAATGCCGCGCTGGCAAAGGAAAATGTGTATAAGGTCCAGGAAATCGCTATGCCGGATATGGGAGGAGACGATTATAATGTCTATGCCTCTGCACACAGGGACGGATATGTCTATCTGATGGCAGAGGTGTACCATTGGGACAGCAGCGATGCCACAACGGATATCCGAGTGGTATCCATAAAGGATGACGGCACGGACGTACAGATGAGTCAGCTGGAGATTCCGGAATGGGAGTCCCGGATTGATTCGGATGCCGTGTCGAATACAGAACCGGAAGGCGGAGAAGCAGTACCTTATTCAGGGATGAGGACATCCTCCGAGGAAGATCTGAACACCGGGGACGGAGAAAATCCTGAAGACGCAGCAGAAGGGGATGGGAATTCCGAGGGGGAGCCTCAACCTGAATCAGAAAGAGAGGGAGACACCGGGGGAGAGGCACAACCTGAACCGGAGGGAGAGGAAGGAACCGGGGGAGAGACGGAAACGGGAGACGACCCTGAAGGAGCGGAAGAGCCTGCAGGCGAAGGGGATGCCGAAGGAACAGAGGACATTGACACTTCCATGGCGGTGGAGCCGGACATGCCCGTCGATACCTGGGAGAATTCCAATTATAATAACTACATCTTTGGCGCCGACGGCAGGATTTATGCCATCAGGTACTATTCTTACAGTGACTATGCCAATGACACCTATATCGACAAGAATTATATCGCCAGCTGGAACAGCGATGGAAGTTTCCAGTGGGAGAAGGAACTGGAAGGAATCCGGTCAGAGGAGGAGTATGTCTATATCAATGTCATGACGGCCTCCCCGGACGGCAGCGTGACGATATTGCTGTCCGGCGATAATGCCTACAGACTCACAGTGGACGCCCAGGGAAATATAGGCCCAAAGGAGCCGCTGTCGGAGGATACCGGCAAGGTGTTCAACAACTTTGACCGTGTCATTGATAAAGGAGACGGTACTTTCTTTGTGCTGTATTATGATGAGAATGACTGGACCAAGGAATATATCGCAACTTATGATCCGGCCACAGATACGCTGGGTCAGCCTGCCCCTTTGCCGTCCAATTTCGGATACAATGGGTACAACAACATGAGCGTGGGACTGAATTCCGATTTGGTGTGCAGCAACGGCGACGGGATTTTTACCTATAAGATTGGCGATGAGGCCCTTGCCCAGAAGATGAACTTCATCAATTCCGATCTCTGTATAGGAAATATCTCCAGCTTAGTGGAGCTGGATGGGAACACTTTCCTCGCTGTGTACTATGAGAACTATGAAGACGGCATGAAAGCGGGCCTGTTTAACTATGTGAAACCTGAGGATATCCCTGACAAGGCCGTCCTGGTGCTGGCAGGCAGCTATGTGGACGGTGATGTGGAGAGACGGGTCATAGAGTTCAACCGCAACAGCGAGGAATACCGCATCGTAGTGAAATCCTATGATTCTTTCAACACATACGACGACTGGCAGGCGGGATATACACAGCTGAACAATGATGTCACCACCGGCAATATGCCGGATATCCTGATTACGGATGGGCTCCCTGTGGAGAACTACGTGGCCAAGGGGCTCCTGGAGGATATTGGCAAGATGATCGAGGAGGACGAGGAACTGTCCCAGGTGGAATACGTCCAGAATGTCTTTGACGCCTATTCCGTGGACGGAAAGCTCTACTATGTGATTCCCTGCTTCACGGTGAGCACCATGATTGGAAAGGAATCCATCGTGGGCGACAGAACCTCATGGACCATGGCGGATATGCTGGAACTGAAAGCGAGCCTGCCGGAGGACACCCATATGATGGGGGAACTGACCAGGCAGGGCTTCTTCTCCACCATGATGCAGTATTGCGGAAGTGATTTCGTGGATGTGGATACGGGAAAATGCGATTTCGACACCCAGAACTTTATCACCATGATGGAGTTCGCCAAAGAGCTTCCGGAGGAGCTGAGCGAGGACTATTACGGCGAGGATTACTGGGCCACCTATGAGTCCCAGTACCGTGACGGAAGAACCATTCTGAGCGGGATGTCCATCGGAACCATCCGGGATACCAATTATATGATTAACGGTTACTTTGGCGGGGATGTGGCTTTCATAGGGTTCCCCACAGAAAACGGTTCGGGCTCGTATGTCTCGGCCACCGAAAGCTATGCGATTTCCAGCAAGTCCCGCAATAAGGAGGGCGCATGGGAATTCCTGAGGTATTACCTGACGGATGAATACCAGTCCGAGATTTCGTGGGGGATGCCTGTCCAGAGGAAACAATTCGACGAGATGGCAGGGAAAGGCACAGAGCGCCCTTATTATCTGAATGAGGACGGCACCAAGGAAGAATACGACGACTATTTCTACATGAACGGTGAGGAAATCAAGCTGGACCCCCTGAGTCAGGAACAGGTGGAAAGAATAGTGGGCTTCATTTTATCCGTTGACAAGTGCTATTACTACAATGAAAGCATCATGAACATCATTAACGAGGAGATGGACGCGTTCTATACCGGCCAGAAGACGGCTCAGGAGGTGGCGAAGACCATCCAGAACAGAGCCCAGCTCTATGTGGACGAGAACCGCTAAGGGATGATAAAAAGCGAAAAAAGGAACTGTCGATTGTCGGTGGTTCCTTTTTTTGCACCGGGCAGAGAGATTCTGACTGATTGGAGGGAAAAAGAAGATGGAAAGATTAAAAGGGCCGGATATCCGGGTAGAGGGAGAATTGTCTTACCGTATCTTAAAGAATTACAGCAGGCTGGAGGACATGTTCTATCATCCGGAAAATCTGTTCGGTGAAGACGGCTGGCCGGGCGATAAGGTAGGGCGCGTCTATCTGTCATGGATTCTGCTGTGGAAAGCCATGGGGAGAAAGCCCGCTTATCTGGAGGAGTTGCGGGATGCCATCGACAGAAAGATGAATGGCAGCGGGTATTTCGGGGAAATACTGCCTCCAGGGGAGGCAGATGAACAGCAGCTGTCCGGGCATAACTGGTTTCTCCGGGCGTTGCTGGAGGAATATCTCTATACGGGAGACCCTGTGGCCGCGGAGCGGGCAAAGCGGCTGGTGAGCCAGCTTTATCTGCCGCTGAAAGGGATGTATCGTTCCTATCCCATAATGCCGGACGGCAGAAACCGTTCCGGAAAGGCCAGCGGCGAAATCGTGGGAGTGAATCAGGATGGCTGGAGGCTTTCTTCGGATATCGGTTGTGCGTTCATGTCACTGGACGGACTGAGCCAATATTATGAAATTTTCCGGGAGGAGGAGGTATGGGCCCTGCTGGAGGAAATGCTGGAGCGATTCAAGACGATTGATTTTGTGGGCCTTTCCATGCAGACCCACGCTTCCCTGTCAGCTATGCGGGGCGTGGTCAGATTGTACTGCTGCAGGGGGGAAAAGCCCCTGCTCGACTTTGCGGAGGAGTTCTTCCGGCTGTATCGGGACAAGGGCATGACAGAAAACTATGGGAATTACAACTGGTTCGGCAAGCCTTACTGGACAGAGCCCTGTGCCATAGTGGATTCCTATCTTCTGGCGGTCATGCTGTTCGCGCAGACGCGAAAAAAGGAGTACGCGGACTGCGCCTCCCGGATATGGTTCAATGGGCTCGGACATGCCCAGCGCTCAAACGGCGGTTTCGGATGTGACAACTGTGCCGGGGCCGGGGAGGACTGGGACAGTCTGTCGGTAAGGAAAGCGGAATACGAGGCATACTGGTGCTGTACCATGCGGGGCAGTGAGGGGCTTGTCAGGGCAGCGGAGAATGCTGTACTCAGAGGAGGAGAGGATATTTTCATTCTGAACTATTTTCCCATGGAATATCAGGATAAGGGTATCTCTCTGAAGATGACGACAAGGTATCCTTATGAAGGAGAGGCAGCGCTGGAGGCGGAATCGGCATCCTGGAGTACGCTTTATTTCTATTTTCCGGAGGGGACGGATAGGGACAAGGTCAGGATACTCCGGAACGGTTCTTTGGAAGAGCTTGTTTGGGACGGCGGCTTTTGCCATGTGGCCGTATCCGGGAAAATCAGTCTGCGCATCTCATTTCCGATTGAAATGACACAGTGCGAAAGCAGGAATCATCAGGGCTATCTGTCGCTCTGGCATGGCGATTTGATGCTGGGAACCGTGAAAGGGGCTGACGATGGCGGAAAGAGAATGCTGCCGGCAGGAACTCTGAGGGCGGTTTCTCTGGGAAAAGGCTGCTACCGGATTGGGGAGTGGGAAGCAAAGCCTATAGACAGGACGATTTACTGTGAGAAGGAAACCATGCTTGAAAATAAGCTTCAAATATTATATGCCGATCAGCGGGAATGGTCTGATGAATGATTCCTGCCATATGCAGGAGTATCAGTCCAGCGTGACGGGAATCCCCATTTTCTCCAGATAAGCTGTCAGGTTGAGTTCATGCCCATGGTCGCGCAGCCACTTGCGGTATGTCTTGTGCTCCGGCATAATACCTGCCACCATGTCCCAGAAGTCCTTGGAATGATTCATATGGGTCAGGTGGCAGAGTTCATGGACTACCACATAATCAAGTATCATGGGCGGGGCGAATATGAGCCTGTAGTTGAAGGACAGGGTGCCCCGGGAGGAGCAGCTGCCCCAGCGGCTCCTCTGGTCCCGGACCGTGATGGAAGTATAATTTCCCCCGGTCAGCCGATGGTAATAGGCCACTCGGCTCTCGAATTTTGCCCGAGCGGCATTCCTGTATCTTTTTTCCAGTATCTCCAGCCGTCTGCTTTCCGCTGCGGCTATGTCCTCTCCCTGTGCTGGCATCTTTGGTTCCGGCTCCTTTCTTACACCATCTGCTTATCTATGTCTATCACGGTAAAATAGTTCGGGTTATCCTTTTGTACCCGCTCTCTGATGCGGTTGGACAGCTCTCTGTCTGGCAGGGGAAAGTCGTAGGGCGTCACCACATCGAAGATCAGGTTGGTGTGGGTAGGGCCGGTGACGATCCGAAAATCGTGCATGGTGAGCGATTCGTCGATTTCCGACAGATAGCCTTTGACCAGAGTCCGGAGGCGGGCGGTCTCCTCATCGCCTGTACAGACGGGATCCATATGTATCACCGCGTGGCATTTCAGGCTGTCCCGCAGCTCATGCTCGATGGTGTCTATGGTGTCATGGAGGGCCAACAGCTCTCCGTCCGCCGGGACTTCCGCATGGAGGGAAATCAGCACTCTGCCCGGCCCGTAATTATGGACAATCAGATCGTGGATGCCCAGGACGTCGTCATAGGACATGACGATATCGCTGATCTGCTGGACGAATCCTTTCTCCGGAGCCTGGCCCAGCAGAGGGCTTATGGTGTCTTTCGCTGCGCTGAAGCCCGCGTAACAGATGAACAGGCCTACCAGGACGCCGCACCAGCCGTCTATGGCCAGCCCCGTGAAATGGGCGATCACAGTGGCGGCCAGCACTACCGAGGTAGCCATCATGTCGCTTAAGGAGTCGGTGGCGGTGGCCAGCATGGCGGCGGAATCCAGCCGCTTCCCCAGCTTTCTGTTGTACAGGAACATATAGCATTTCACCAGAATGGAGCAGAGCAGGATTGCCAGCACCACGGGAGAAAAGGCCAGATCCTCCGGGCGGAGGATTTTTGCCACGGAAGATTTCAAAAGCTCCACGCCCATGAGCAGGATGACGATGGAGACCAGCAGGCCGGACACATATTCGATGCGCCCATGGCCAAAGGGATGGGTGGGATCCGGCTTCTGGCCCGCCATCTTGAAGCCGATCAGGGTGATGATGGAAGAACCGGCATCCGACAGATTGTTGAAGGCGTCTGCGGTGATGGCGATGGAGTTGCTGAAACGGCCTGCCAGAAATTTTCCCGCAAAGAGACAGAGATTCAGGAAAATCCCTACAGCTCCGCACAGGATTCCGTAGGCCTGACGGACGGTACAATCTTTCGTGTCGTTTTGATTCCGAATAAAAAGGTTGGCCAATAATGAAACCATAGAACAATCTCTCCTGTTTTTGATTATACTGTCTTAGTATAGCAATGTTGCGGGGAAAAAGCAAGCCGCGATTGGCGGAGGGCACGACAAACGCGGGCGGCAACCACGGCGCTCGGCAAATTTCCCGGGAAGAGGGTATTGCATGAGAACGGTTTTCAGTGTATAATTTGGGATAAAGTGTGGAAGCTTTCGGCATCTGCAGAGTTTAGAAGCAAGTAGCGTCCGCCGCGCTTTTGAGAGACGGATTTGCGGGCGGATACGGTAAGGAGAGTAGATATGAGCAAAAAACCGGTAGTTTTGATGATTCTGGACGGGTACGGACTCAATGACAGACAGGACGGCAACGCGGTAGCGCTGGCGAAGACTCCCGTTATGGACAAGCTGATGAAAGAATGCCCCTTTGTGCGCGGCAATGCCAGCGGCATGGCGGTAGGGCTTCCCGACGGACAGATGGGCAATTCCGAGGTAGGCCATCTGAACATGGGTGCAGGCCGCATCGTTTATCAGGAGCTGACCCGGATCACCAAGGAGATTCAGGACGGGACCTTTTTCGAGAATCCCGCCCTGCTGAAGGCGGTGGAGAACTGCAAAAAGAACGGCAGCTCCCTCCATCTGATGGGATTGCTGTCCGACGGCGGCGTCCACAGCCACAACACGCACCTCTACGGGCTGCTGGAGCTGGCCAAGAGAAACGGCCTGGAGAAAGTGTATGTACACTGTTTCCTGGACGGACGCGACACCCCGCCTGCCAGCGGCAAGGAATATGCCGAGCAGTTGAGGGCTGAGATGGACAAAATCGGTATAGGCAAGATTGCGTCTGTAATGGGACGCTATTACGTCATGGACAGGGACAACAATTATGACCGTGTGAAGCTGGCCTATGACGCCATGACAAAGGGAGAGGGATTGACAGCGGCCTGCGGCGTCTGCGCTATCCAGGAATCCTACGACCGGGGAGAGACGGATGAATTCGTGAAGCCCACGCTGGCAATGGAGGACGGAAAGCCCGTGGCGCTGGTGCAGGACGGCGATTCCATCATCTTCTTCAATTTCCGCCCCGACAGGGCCAGGGAGATTTCCAGGGCATTCTGCGATGACGACTTCAGGGGATTTGACAGAGGCCCCAGGAAGGACATCACTTATGTATGTTTTTCCGATTACGATCCTACCATCCCCAACAAGGAGGTGGCGTTCCACAAGGTGTCCGTCACCAATACGTTCGGCGAGTGGCTGGCTGCGAACGGTATGAAGCAGGCGCGTATCGCCGAGACGGAGAAGTACGCCCATGTGACATTCTTCTTCAACGGCGGCGTGGAGGAGCCCAACGAGGGCGAGGACAGGGTGCTGGTGAATTCTCCCAAGGATGTGGCGACATATGACCTGAAGCCTGAGATGAGCGCTTACAGCGTGTGCGACAAGCTCTGCGAGGCCATCCGTTCCGATAAATATGACGTGATCATCATCAACTTCGCAAATCCCGACATGGTAGGCCATACAGGTGTCCTGGATGCCGCCGTCAAGGCGGTGGAAGCGGTGGACGAGTGTGTGGGCAGGGCAGTGGAGGCCATCGAAGAGGTGGACGGCGCCATGTTCATCTGCGCGGACCACGGCAATGCCGAGATGCTGGTGGATTACGAGACAGGAGAGCCTTTCACGGCCCATACTACCAATCAGGTGCCTTTCATCCTGGTGAACTGCGAGGCCTATACTCTGCGCGAGAATGGCTGCCTTGCGGATATCGTGCCGACTTTGATTGAAATAATGGGCAGGGAACAGCCTGTGGAGATGACGGGCAAGTCTCTGCTGCTGAAGAAGTAGACTGATATCGGAGACGGTTTAACGTCAGGATTTGGACGATATAGAAGATTGGAGCCATGGATTGCGGATATTCAGCACGATTCACGGCTCCTTTTTCTGCCATAAGTGTCTTGCACGAAAACTCGTTTGATTGTATAATTCTGACAGGAGAAATAGAAAAAGAACGCTATGCCGATTGACCCGTGAAAATAGCAGGAGAGATTACCAGGGGACAAGGCAGGGGAGAAAGGATGAACATATGAAAAGGAAAGTGGCTACATTTTTGGCGGCTGTTCTTGTTTTAGCGGTGGGATTTTCCTCCTATGCCTCGGGATTGGATACAATTCCGCAGGCCGGACAGGGAAATACAGCAGCAGACAGTGAGGAGAGTACAGTGCCGGGAGAGGGGGCCGGGAACCCGGACGGCACGGGAACCGGGGAGAATCAGACAGACCCCTCTGCGGACGGCAGCCAGCCAGGCGCAGGCCAGTCTGGAAGCGGTTCGGGGGACAGCGCCCAACCGGGTGAGTCCGGGAATGGGGCCGGTTCGGGGGACGGTACTCAGCCAGGCCAGTCCGGGAGCGAAGCCGGTTCGGGAGACAGCGCCCGGCCGGGTGAGTCCGGGAATGAGGCCGGCTCGGGGGACAACGCCCAGCCCGGCCAGCCGGACAGTGCGGCCGGACCCGCAGACGGCGTTCAAACCGAGCCCGGAGCGGAGACCGGTTCAGGGAATAATGTACTGCCGGACAATACAGCCGGCACCAGGAGCCAGACCGGGCCTTTCGGACAAGTGGACGTGTACATAGGATCCGCGCTGATCCTTAAAAAGGATGTGACTTTCCGCGTTGTTTTGAGGGATGCCGACGGAAATGCCTGCGGAGACGACGGTTTCGTCTTGCTGGGCAAAGACAATGGGAAGAGTCCGGATGCAGGAATCGCGCGTTTCAAGGGCCTTGAAGGGGGCAGATACACCCTGACGGTATCTGCAGAGGGCTTTGGCTTTGCCACCTATACCCAGGAAATCGAGGTGGCAGGGGGCAGAAAGCGCGTGGAGCTGATGACAGGCTTTGTGGAGGGCGAGAGTATAAGCTATACGGCAGGAGCCGCCCACCCCGGCGTGCTGCTGATCGGCGACGTCAACGGAGACGGCCTTGTCAATGAGGGGGACGAAAAAATCCTGATGGAAGCCATAGAAGGAGACGGCATCGCGTCCCATCCCCAGGCGGATCTGAACGGAGACGGCGTGGTGGACCTGGTGGACCTGGAGTATCTGACCAAAGGTTCCAAAGGGGACAGGGATATTCTTTCCTATATTGAGAGCTCCGTCTCCCCGGCGGCAATGCAGCTGAATCTGGGTGCGGGCACCCGGGTGGAAAAGGGCAGCCTGGAGGAACTGCTGGAAAATGACGCGCCCCTTATGCTTAAGAACGAAAAAGGCGTAATTTCCAATGACAGCCCTGTGATGCTGGAATTCAACGTGAACGCGGCAGATGAGGACGCTATGTCCGACGGTATAGTAATTGAGACAGGGGAGGATACTGACATCACTTCCGCGTCTTTCAGGATTGAATATGTGGACGCGGACGGACAACGGGATGTGAAAGATATTCCCGTGGAAGAGGGAATCCATTTTCTTCTGGAGGATTCCGAGGTGCGGGCGCTTCGGGACAAAAACGGGAATATAGAAGTATATCTGGGCAGACAGGTGGCCATAAAAAGGGTGACTCTGACCATTAAGGCAGTGAAAGACGGAGAAGGCAATTCCGTGAACCTGGCCGAGATTTCAAAGGTAGAGTTTGTCAACGGTATGGAGAACCGGATTCCGGAGCCGGAGGCGGATATCCCCCAAAACTTAAGGGCATCCGTCGGAAGCGCCAGAATCTCTCTTTCCTGGGATGCCTGTATCAATATCACAGGCTATGAAGTGGAAATCGCCAAGGACGGCTCCGGTCTGGAGCCAGAGACAGTGATGGTCCCTAAGAACGCCCTTGACATTGTCTCCTTTGGCGGCAGGGAACTGGTGAATTATGAGGAGTACCAGGTGAGGGTGCAGTCCGTGAACGGCACCTGGCGCAGCGGATATGGGGAAAGGATCACGGTCACCCCGCAGCCCAGCGGCAAGCCGGACAAGCCGGATAATGTGTCCGCAGCGGGAGACTATCGGAGCATCAGGATCTCCTGGAAGCGTATGAAAGATACCCTTACGTATAATCTGTATTATAAAAAGAGCGTCGAGGGGGAATATCAGAAGATAGAGGGAATCACGGCAAACAGTTATACCATTACAGGACTGCCTGACGCTACGGAATACACGGTCTATGTCACCGGCGTGAATGAGTACGGCGAGAGCGGGCCCTCGCTGTCAGCGGCGGCTACCACATTTGACTCCTATCCCGCGGTCATACCCAAATACGGGATGATTAATTTCGAAGAGAAAGGAAAGGTCAGCGCCCACATCCTGAGCGCCTCCCTGGGCGGCGGCAAGATGGAACAGAGCCCTTTGGATGTGCAGGCAGGCACGGCATGGGGGACTGTGGACAATGACCCGTCCTCCTACTATTACAGAGGCACCTGGGACGACGGCGGCTACAACTGGATGGGAGCAGGCAACGGCCTTATCTATGAGTTCGACCAGGCTTACAAAATGGATACCTTTGCTTTCCACGATGACACATCCCGGGATACCGGCTACTTCTATGCGAAAGTCACCTGTTGGGATGAGGCCGGAAAGAAAATATTGGATAACAAGAATGTCTCGATCAGCCGCAAAGCGGATAAGGAAGGCAGGGTATACTATGTGGTAAAGCTGCCGGAACCTGCCAATATTAAGAAAATTCAGTTCGGCCTTGCCCGCTATGGGGCGCAGGGGAACCGCATCACAGTGTCTGAGGTCTGTTTCTACCATTATGATACCCTGTGGGCAGATATCATGGGACTGTATGCGGACGATCTCCATACCGTACTGCGGGAGGATGTGGAGCAGAAAGACATAGATGCCCTGAGGACACGCATCAACACCGCGGATCCGATCAGCAAGGAGTACCATCCGGATCAGGAACTGCTGGAACTGGAACTTGCCACAGCAGAGGCAATCTTAAAGGACGGCAGCCTGCAGGCTTCAGTGGAGATTCATGGCGGCATTACCACAAAGGATGTGAACAGGGGCTTTGGCGGTCTGAACGCCTGGCAGCCTCTGGGCGTGACTGCGGCTGCCCAGGAGGAAATCGTGGTCTATGTAGGCCATAACAGCAAGAAGACCGGAGAGGATGCCAGCCTTCAGCTGGTTGCTACCCAGTACCATGCGGAGGCGTCAGCCATGAGCAGCGTCGTGGGGACATTGAAAGTAGGCCCCAACAAGATTACCGTGACGAAGATATCTTCCACTACAGGAGTGGAATCCGGCGGCGCGCTGTACGTCCAGTATACGGGAAACGGCGGAGGGAATGACAGATATGCAGTCCGTGTCAGCGGCGGCGTGCAGGTTCCGAGACTGGATCTCTACCAGGTGACGGACGAAGCCGAAAGGCTGGAGCGGGCGACGGCTTACGTGGAAGCGCTGGATGCCTTTGCAGGACAGATGGAAAGCAGGCACGGGGAGGTCCATCAGAACGCCGGTAATCCTGTGGTAAACTATAGCTATGAGGAGACGAACTGTATTCTGGGCGCTTCGGATATCCTTTTGGATACTATGATGCTCTCGCTTCCTGCCAAACAGATTCTGGCCGGCACGGGAACCGGAACGGCGAAAGAGCGGGCCGGCAGACTTTTGACCTCCATGAAGTCCGTTGAGGATGAGATGTATTTGTTCTATCAGCACAAGGGCCTGAATGACACGGCGCCGGAGGAGAAGAACAAGATTCCCAAGGGACATCTGAATATCCGGTATCAGCGGATGTTCTCGGGGGCGTTCATGTATGCGTCAGGCAACCATATCGGTATTGAATGGGGCTCTGCGCCCGGTCTTACATCCTCTCCGGGACTTGTGGCGGGAGCGGACGGAAAGTATGAATCCGGGCGGCTGTTCGGATGGGGGATAGCCCATGAGATAGGGCACTGCATCAATCAGGGATCCTACGCGGTGGCGGAGGTCACCAACAACTACTACGCGGTGCTGGCACAGGCAAAGGACCGTAACGACAGCGTCCGCTTCCAGTATGCGAATGTCTACGAGAAAGTGACGTCAGGCACAAAGGGGCCGGCCGGGAATGTGTTCACCAGACTGGGAATGTACTGGCAGCTACACCTGGCTTATGACAGGGGATATAATTATAAGACCTATGAAAAATATGAAGAGCAGCTGGCGAATCTGTTCTTCGCAAGAGTTGACACTTATGCCAGGGATACGTCCAAGGCGCCCAGTCCCAACGGCGTGAAGCTGAAGCTGGCCGGGGACAAGGACCAGAATCTGATGCGCCTGTCCTGTGCGGCGGCACAGAAAAACATTCTGGAATTCTTTGAACGCTGGGGCATGACGCCCAACGAGGAGACCCGGGCTTATGCCGCGCAGTTTGCAGTGGAGACAAGGGCCATCTACTATGTATGCGACGACTCCAGAGTCTATACGCTCCAGGGCGGGAGCAGCATCCTTGGAACAGAGGGCAAAGTGGAGGCCGTGGGAGATGCGGTGACTGCGGTGGTCAACGCTGCGGACGCCAATCAGGTGGACATCGCTCTCAGCTCAAAAGCGATTCCGGCAGATGACGTATTGGGTTACGAAATTGTCCGCTGTTCCTATTCGGGCGGTAGGATCCAGAAAGAGACAGCCGGTTTTGCCGCAGGCGGGAGCGGTACTTTCAGCGACAGGGTATATATGAACAACCGTGTGGTATGGTATGAAATCACGGTAATCGATCAATACCTGAACCGCTCTGCGGTGAAGACGCTGAATCCTTTGAAGATAGAGCATGACGGCAGCCTGGACAAGAGCTTCTGGACGGTGAGCGCCAACGGTCTGACGGCTGTTGACGTCCCGGAGGCGGCGGGCGACGACAATGATCCCTGCGCGCCGGAACCGGAGAATGTGGCGGAGCGCGTCATAGACGGCGATGTATCTACAGTATATACGGCGACGGCAGGCAGTGGCGCGGAGATTGTTCTGGAATTCAATAAGACCCTGACTGTGGCGGGCTTTAAGTATCGCACAGGGGCTGAGATGGACGGTAATTATACCGTGCAGGCGCTCTCCGACGGCATATGGGTGGAGGCTGCATCCGGCAGCTTCGCAGGAAAGCAGAGCGATACGATTTATTTCGCCAACCCGGACGGAAAATATGTGAGCACCTATGGGGCCACAGCCGTGAAGCTGATCTTAAGCGGTCAGAGCAGCCAGGTATCCATAGCGGAGCTGGACGTGCTGGGCGTCACGGGCGACAATGTGGACTTCAGGCGGACGCAGGACAGTACGGCGGCAATCGGAAAGCTGGCGGAGGACTATCGTTACGGCCAGGCGGCAGGGGACGTGATTCCTGCAGGATCCATTGTCTTTACGGGAAGCTATAAGGGCAATCCCGCGTATAATGCGGTGGTGCTCTTCGATCAGGACGGCGATATCGTCGGAGGAACGGATGCCGACGGGAACCTGAAAGCACAGTTCATCATATTGGCGGATGTGCCGCCTGCGGGCAATATCCAGAATGTATCGGACGGCACATGGATTTATTGGATAGAAAGCGGAGGACAGGAGTCCCTGATCGGGGTCGCGAAGGTGCGGGCAGAGCTTTACCGCGTGAACGATGCCCTGACAAACGAGGGCCAGAGGCTTGTCAGCGACTCTCTGTTTGAAGCTGTGCCGGAGAAGCTGCCGGAGATTCATTTCAACGGCGGCACGGTGCCGCAGGAGTAGAAAGGGGACAGCGTGAAGAAAAAACGGATTTGTATCTATATGACGGCGCTTTCGCTTTTGTTGTGCCCCGTGCGGGCACGGGCGCAGAGCGGCGACAGCTTTCAGCTGGATTCCTCAGGACAGGTTACTCTGGATTCTTTCCATGCGGAAAAAGAAGGGATTTCATCCATGAGTTTTTCCCTGACCGTGGAGCCGGAGGATGCGGCTAAGGTGGAATTCTTGTTTGCCGGAAGCGGCGCGGAGATTCTGGAGTATACTTATCATGCGGAGGAGAAAGAACTGAATATCTACATGGCGGGGACAGACCCTCTGTTCGCAGAGGGCGCAGAGTCCCTGGCGGTGGGCAAAGTGGTGGTTACGGATGGGAACGGACAGAGCGTCAAGGCGACAGTGGGAGTCGTGCCGGACTCGCTGAAATATGTCTATGGCAGCAGCCTTAAGTGTGTGGAGGGAGTGGGGATACCGGAGAATGTGCAGATCGGGGGGACGGAGGCAGCCACTCCCACCCCGGAACCGCCCCCGGCCAACACTCCCGGGCCTGCGGAGACGCCCGTCCCCACCCCGGAGCCATCCGGGAATCCGCCTGTGCCCACCCCGGCCCCGGCGGATACAGGACAGAATTCCGCACCATCGGATTCTGCGCCGTCAGACTCTGCATCGTCCGGCATACCGCTGGTGGTGGCGCCCAGGCCGGTAGCGCCCACAGCCACTGCCAGGCCGACGGCCCGCCCCCAGGAGAACGAGAGCGATTCCGGGCAGGCAGAAGACATCTATGAGCTTACGCCCATACCGTTGGAGCCGGAGAGCACCGGCCCCGAGCCTGATGATACGGAGGAGACTGTTGAAGAGGCTTTTTTTGGGGGCGGAGACGAGTCCGAACAGGAAAGCGGTTTTCTGGGAGAGATGAAGCTGATTCTGGCGGGGCTGGCGACCGCGACGGTAGTGGCAGGAGCAGGCGGGGCAGTCGTCGCAGTGCTGGTAAAGAAACCCAAGTAGACAGGAATAGATAAGGAGGAGATTTTAATGGTCAAAGTGACATTGGGCGGCACAGGGATCACGGTAGAGAAAAATGCGTTCGGAGCGCTGCCTATACAGCGCATCTCCGCCCAGGAGGCGGTGAAACTTCTGCGCAAGGCGTATGACAGCGGCGTGACATTTTTTGACACGGCCCGTTTCTACACGGACAGCGAGGAGAAGCTGGGCGAGGCCTTCGAGGGCATGAGGGATAAAATCTATATCGCTACCAAGACCGGCGCTGCCGACGCGGAGGGTTTCTGGAAAGACATCCACACCTCCCTGAAGAACCTGCGCACCGATTATATCGATATCTACCAGTTCCACAATCCCGCTTTCTGCCCAAAGCCCGGAGACGGCAGCGGCCTTTATGAGGCTATGCTGGAGGCCAAAGAGAAAGGCATGGTGCGCCACATCGGCATTACGAACCACAGGCTGAGAGTGGCCCATGAGGCGGTGGAGAGCGGCCTCTACGAGACGCTGCAGTTTCCTTTCTGCTATCTGGCCACGGAGAAGGACATCGAGCTGGTGGAGAAATGCAAAGAGGCGGGCATGGGCTTTATCGCCATGAAGGCTCTCTCCGGCGGCCTGATCACCAATTCCGCGGCGGCATACGCGTTCCTGGCCCAGTACAGCCATGTGCTTCCCATCTGGGGCGTGCAGCGGGAGAGTGAGCTGGACGAATTCCTTTCCTACATCGATAATCCGCCTGTCATGAATGAGGAACTGGCAGATGTGATTGCTCGTGACAGGGAGGAGCTTTTGGGAGAGTTCTGCCGGGGCTGCGGATACTGCATGCCCTGTCCTGTGGGGATTGAAATCAACAACTGCGCACGCATGAGCCTGATGATCCGCCGCTCCCCGTCCGCCGGGTGGCTGACGCCCGCGGCCCGGGAGAATATGAAAAAGATAGAGAACTGTCTCCACTGCGGCAAGTGCAAGTCCAAATGTCCTTACGGCCTTGACACGCCGACGCTTCTGGAGAAGAATTATAAGGATTACTGTGAGATTCTGGAAGGGAAAAAGTACTAACCTGAGCGGTTTGAGCCTAATGCAGCAGACTGCGCTGCAAATCACATAATTTCTCCCGCAGAGGATATACTAACGGCAGTGGAAAACGGATAAGCGTTTTCACTGCCGTATTATACTGCATAATTATCCAAAGGAGGAATTTCATATGATCACATATCTGGAAATCAAGTCTGTCCATGCCAGAGAGATTCTGGACTCCCGGGGGAATCCCACGGTGGAGGCCGATGTCTTCGTCCAAAGCAGCGCCGACGGGCAGTACTATATCGGCACCGCCGCCGTGCCCTCCGGCGCCAGCACAGGCAGGTTCGAGGCCGTGGAGCTGCGGGACGGGGAGCCGAGGTATTTCGGCCTGGGCGTCCAGCATGCTGTGAAAAATGTAAACGAGAAGATAGCACCGGCGCTGACAGGAAAGAACGCCATGGACCAGATTGCCATAGACAGGCTTCTGATAGAGCTGGACGGCACGGAGAACAAGAAGAACCTGGGCGCCAACGCCACTTTATCCGTATCTTTAGCCTGTGCCAGGGCCTCTGCCAAGGCGCTTTCCATGCCGCTCTACCGCTATGTGGGCGGAGCTGGGGCGCATCTGCTGCCTGTGCCGATGATGAATATCCTCAACGGCGGAAAGCATGCCGCCAACACGGTGGATTTTCAGGAATTCATGATTATGCCCATCTGCGCGGACAGTTTTGCCGATGCCTTGCGGATCTGCGCCGAAGTCTACCATAATCTGAAAAAGCTTCTGCAGGACAAGGGGCTGTCCACGGGAGTGGGTGACGAGGGCGGCTTCGCGCCGGATCTGCCGGATGCGGAGAGCGTGCTGACATTCCTGGTGGATGCCATCCGGGCCTCCGGATACAAGCCCGGCGAGGACGTGTGGATTGCCATAGATGCGGCATCCAGTGAATTGTATAACGAAAAAACAGACATGTACCACTTCCCCGGGGAGAGCAGCTTAAAAGGCGAGGAAGTCATCCGCAGCACGGACGAGATGATTTCCTATTTTGAGAAGCTCACCCAGAGCTTTCCTATCATATCCATCGAGGACGCCCTGGCGGAGGACGACTGGGACGGCTGGCAGAAGCTGACAGGGAGGCTGGCCGGAAAGGTGCAGCTGGTGGGCGATGACCTTTTCGTCACCAACAAGAAGCGCCTGGCGGCAGGCATTAAGCTTGGGACTGCCAACTCCATCCTGGTAAAGGTGAACCAGATAGGCACCCTTACGGAGGCTTTCGAGGCCGTGGAACTGGCCCACAAGAACAATTACACAGCCGTCATGTCCCACCGCTCCGGCGAGACGGAGGACACTACCATCGCCGATCTGGCCGTAGCCTGGAACACCGGGCAGATCAAGACCGGCGCCCCCTGCCGCAGCGACAGAGTGGCCAAGTATAACCGGCTGCTGCGGATTGAGGAAGAGCTGGAGGCAGCTGCGGAATATCCCGGGCTTACGGCTTTTCATGTGCAGTGAGAAAGGAGCTGCTGTCAGATAGCTTCTGTTTTCATAAAATACTGTCATGAGGGATTCGCGTCAATTGGCGGGAATCCCTCATGTTTTATTCCGCTCCGTGAACCCTGATATAACGAAAATGGAAGACAATCACGCGCCTCGCCCTAATACTTATTATAATAACTGCACATTGATTTACCATTACCGACTGAATTAAATCAGATAAGGCGGTTAATGCCCATGCTTTCGCTTTTGTATATCCCGTCTTACAGCCAGACAAACAATAGATAACAGGCTCCGCCAAGCAGCAGCAGAATCAGAAGAACCGGTAGAAAGACGGTTATGACAGATGCCAGAAGCATAGCAGGCAAATCCCCTTTTTCCAGAGGTTCCTCTCTGAGCTGTTTCTCCTTTTCCGAATCTATATCCTTTGGTATTCTCCGCCAGGCTTTCCACATAGCGTTGCCCCTCCGTTTCGTTCTTGTTCCAGAAGTAGGTTTTATTTGCAAAATTTATCACAAATGTCTCCAGGTATGGCTCAGGGGTTCTAAGGCAGGGACATTCTTCCCGGCCTCAGAAACCCCTGCTCTATGGCAAAATACTGCTTTGCCTCATACCTGTTTTATCGTTGTACCGTTGTGAGACTAACGTCAAACAGATAATTCCCCGCCTCGTCCACTTTCCGCTGTTCCGCAAAATGACATGCCACATAATGCCCGGGCTTCACCTCCGTAAGCGGAGGCGGAGCCACCTTGCACTTGTCGCAGGCCATGAAGCACCGGGTATGGAACTTGCACCCGGAGGGCGGCTTGATGGGACTGGGGATATTCCCCTCCAGAATGATGCGCTGCCTGGTCAGGCTGTCCGGATCCGTTGTGGGGATGGAAGAGAGCAGCGCAATGGTGTAAGGATGGCGCGGGTCGCTGAAGATTTCGTCCGTCTCCGCCACCTCTACCATATTGCCCAGGTACATGACGCCGATGCGGTCTGAGATGTACCGCACCACCGACAGATTGTGGGAGATGAACAGATAGGTCAGGCCCTCTCGCTCTTTCAGTTCCTGCAGCAGATTGATGATCTGGGACTGGATGGATACGTCCAGGGCGGACACGCACTCGTCACAGACCACGAATTTCGGCTTTACGGCCAGAGACCTTGCGATGCAGATGCGCTGCCTCTGCCCGCCGGAGAACTGGTGGGGATAACGGTTGTACATATAGTTCTGGAGACCGCAGGAATTCATCACCCTGAACACATACTCCTGCATCTTCCGGGAACCGGCCTTGAAGAACCTGTGGGTCACCAGCCCCTCCTCGATAATGCGCCCAACGGTCATGCGGGGGTTCAGGGAGGAATAGGGATCCTGGAAGATGATCTGCAGGTCTTTGCGCAGATGGCGCATTTCATTGTATTTCAGGCGCTTCAGGTCTACGCCGTCATCCAGCATGGACTCGTACCTGGCAAATTCGGAATCCTTTTCATAGGGGGCTTTCAGCTGCCGGATCTTCGCATCGATTTCCGCGGCCGCTTCCAGGAGCTTTCCCTGCTGCGCGGTCAGCGCATTTCGCTTCTGCGTCAACTTATCTATCTTTTCCCGAATGCTCCGGCCTTTCTGTTCTGATTGCTCCGGTGGAATCTCCTCCAACAGTCCCTCTTTCACGTCTATCTTCAGAGAGATATCTTCCGCCTGAGCGGCCAGAGCCGCAGCCTGGAAAGCGAGCCTGTATCTGTCGGACAACAGGGAAGCGCCTTTGCGAGTCTCGCGCACCATGAATCCCCCCAGAATCTTGGCACAGCCCTCCAGCGCCGTCCGGGCATCGCACAAAGCCAGGTTCTTGCTCTGCAAATCGAAAAAAGTGGCGTTTTCCCCGAGCTCATCGCATTTTTTCGTCAATTCCTCCGCATGGGCCCGGGCCTTATGGTACTTTTCGATATACTTTTCCGCGTGGGAGAGCGTATCCATCACATAGCCGGGGGCCACCTCTTCCAGGGTCCGCCCGTAATACATGGTGCTGCCCGCAGTCTGCTCATAGAGCTGGAGCAGCACCCGGCCCAGCGTGGACTTGCCGCAACCGGACTCGCCCACCAGGCCGAAAGTCTCGCCGCGGTAGATGTCGATAGAGATGTCCTCATTGGCACGGACATACATCTGCCTGGTGAAAAGGGAGGACTTCGCCACGGGGAAATATTTCTTCAGGTTCGTGATGGTCAGCAGTTTTTCCCGGGACGGTGCATGCCCGGCAGCCGCCCCTGCCTCCGGCGGGGTTCCGTGATCGGCAGAAGCTGCCGTGGATGGCCTGCCATTTGTAAGCTTTGCTTTCTCTGCGGGTGATATTTCATTTTCGGACTGTGAGTTTCCCATGTGCGTCACTCCTCCTTTCTTCTTTATCCGGATAGAAACAGCGAATCAGCTGCCCCTCCGCAATCTGCTCCAGAGAGGGCTCTTCCTCCACGCATTTTTGTGTACAGTACTTGCACCGGGGCGCGAATTTGCATCCCCTGGGAAGATCCAGCGGATGGGGCACCACGCCGGGGATAGGGTCAAGCTTTGCCCGGTCATCGTTCAGCCGGGGAATAGAGAACATCAGCCCCTCCGTATAGGGGTGGCTCTGCCTGCAGTCCGCGAAAATCAGCTTCGCGGGGGCCTGTTCCACCACCTGCCCGCAGTACATGACTACGACATCGTCAGCCATCTCGTTGATGACTCCCAGATCATGGGTGATGAACATGATGGCTGTCCCGTTCTCTTTCTGCAGATCGTTCATCAGCTTCAAAATCTGGGCCTGGATTGTCACGTCCAGGGCAGTGGTAGGTTCGTCGGCAATGAGGATGTCCGGCTTGCAGGCCAGAGCCATGGCAATCATTACCCGCTGCCGCATGCCGCCGGAAAGCTGATGGGGATACTGGCGCGCCACGGCCTCCGGATTGGGAATCTGCACGGCTTTCAGCATCTCCACGCATTTTGCCTCGGCCTCTTTCTTCTTCATGTTCTGATGAATCATAAAAGGCTCGGACAGCTGGCGCCTTATGGTAAAAACCGGGTTCAGGGAAGTCATGGGCTCCTGGAAGATGACGGAAATCCGGTTGCCCCGGATATGGTACATCTCCTGAGTAGATACCTTGGCCAGATTCTGCCCGTCAAAAGTCACCGTGCCGCCTGCGATATAGCCGTTGGCATCCAGCAGCCGCAGGACGCTCATGGCAGTGACGCTCTTTCCGGATCCCGATTCGCCCACGATACCCAGTGTCCGGCCCGGATAGATAGAATAGGAAACATCATTCACGGCCTTTACAGTGCCGTTCCTGGTCTTAAAAAATGTACGAAGGTTTTTCACCTCCAGCAAAGGTTCAGCCATTATTTTTCCACCTCCGATTTCGGGTCAAGCACATCGCGCAGGGTATCGCCGATGATATTGATGCAGATTACCACTATGGAAAGGAACAGCGCGGGGAACACCCATCTCCACCAGAAAGACTGTATTACCAGAGCGCTGCGGGAGCCGTCCAGCATATTTCCCCAGGTAGGGCGGGGGAGCTGTACGCCGAAGCCCAGGTAGGAGAGGGAGGATTCGGTCAGCATACAGCTGGCGAAATCCAGCGTCACCGTCACCAGAATGACGGACACGATATTGGGCAGGATATGCCGGAAAGCAATCCTCTTCTCCCTGACGCCCATGGAGCGGGCGGCAGTGACGAATTCCTTTTCGCGCTCCGCCAGAATCTGTCCTCTTACCAGCCTGGCCAGCCCGGTCCAGGAGAGTACGCCCAGGATGAGCATGATAATGACTATCCTGGTGTCTTCGTGTATGTCGGAGCCCTGGAAGATGGCGGACAGGCACAGGGCAAAGGGCAGGAAAGGAATGGCCCCCACGATTTCCGTCAGCCGCATCAGGAGCATGTCCACGGCGCCGCCGAAGTACCCGGAGATACAGCCGATGATGATGCCGATGATGGTGGAGACGATGACGGCCACGGCGCCTACCGTCATGGTCATCCTGCCGCCGTTCATGATGCGGTTGAACACATCGCGGCCCATGTCGTCCGTGCCCATAAGATACCCTTTTAAGCCCCAGCTGTCCACGAACTTCCCATCCTTGAAAGCATAATTCTGGAAGCCGCTGGCATATACGGTGTCCACGGCCCCGGCCTCAGTGAGCTTTGCAGGGATATTGCACTGATTGCGGTAATTCTGCCCCCAGGCGTAGACCCTGCCCTGGTCGGTGGTCAGCACGAAATGCCTGGTTCCGCCGGAGACAGTGACCGCGTTTTCGCCCTCCGGAAGCTCGGGCAGGGGCTCTTTCATGCCGCTGACTACGATTTCGCCGTCATCCAGCACCAGAGCCAGCGCGTTGCCGGAAGCGGCGATATCCACTACCTTGCGGTCTTTGATGTATTCGAACAGGTCGGTGCTCACAGCGCGCCCGCTCTCGTCCGGCACGCTGATGATGTTGTACTTGGTGCTCTTGCCGCAGACAAAAGAACCGTTCTCATCGATTCCGTAGATGCCGTCATTGGTAAAGGCCAGCTTGACGATTTTGCTTTCATTCTTGCCATGCTTGATGACAGAGGAGAGGTTGGTGGCGGAGAGCCCGTCGTTGCCCCAGGCGTAGATGGTCCCGTCCTCCATGAGGATGGCCGTCACCTGATTGCCGCAGATGAGCTGCCGTACCTGGGAGGCGTCTATGGTGCCGTTTAACAGTTCGTCCGGCTCTTTCCTGGCAGAGGCGATCATAGAGCCCTCCAGGCCGTACTGTCCGTTGTCGTACTCGCCCCAGGCATAGACATGTCCATCCTGGGAGATGGCCACGCAGTGGTCCGAGCCTGCGGCCACATGAGCGATTTTGCTGTTCTTTACTTCCTCCGGGATATTCATCACGTCCCTGGCCGGGTCTCCGGAGATATTCACGTACTGGCCCCACATGGATACCTTGCCCTCCGTGTCCACGCCGATAGTGAACGTGCCCCGGGAGGAGATATCCACCACACCGTCTTTCATGCCCTCCGGCAGCTTCATCAGGCTCTGGGTAGGGGCCATATTGGTGTGCAGCATCTCGCTGCCCGTCTCTGTCAGGTCCGCCGGCGCGATGGCCGAGCCGATGAAGACGAAGAGGAACATCCCCGCGAGGATGATGACCGCGCCGGTAGCCAGGGGCTTGCGGAAGAAACGCCTGACGGCCAGCTTGGAGGGACTGTCATAGCGCTCGTCGGCAACTGTCAGTTCCCTGGAACCGCCAAGGAGTGTTCGGGATGCTCCGTTGAACATCCTGTACAGCCAGCGGAAAGGTGTGAAACTTTTCATGTTAATCTGTCCCTCCTTTACTTATTCACGCGGACCCTGGGGTCTGCCAGCCCGTAGGCGATGTCTACAATCAGGTTGCCCAAAAGCCCCAGGATGACATAGAACATCTGAAGCAGCAGAACCACCTCAAAGTCCTTGCTGTTCAGGCTGAGTATATAAATGCGGCCTACTCCGTTCAGGCCGAAGATATTCTCGATTACGATAGACCCTGAAAAAATGCCTACGAACCACCCGATTACCAGCGTGATGATGGGAATCAGCGCGTTGCGGAAAGCGTGGCTGTAGATGACCGTCTTCTCTGCCAGGCCCTTGGCCCTGGCGGTGCGGATGCAGTCAAGGGAAAGCGCCTCCGACATGGAAGCCCGAACATAGCGGGTCATGCCGCCCAGAGAAGAGAAAGTCATGACAATCAGAGGAAGCGCCATATAATACAGTCGGTCTTTCAGCTCGGCAAGGCCGGTATAACTGGAACCCGGCGTCTTCATGCCTGAGACCGGGAACCACTTCAGCATGATGGCAAAAATCCAGATGAATACGATTGCGATGATGAAGCCCGGGATGCTGTAGCCGATGATGGTGCCCACCTGGACGGCGGTATCCCGTTTGCTGCCCCTGTGGACGGCACAGAAGATGCCCAGGGGAATCGTTATGCCCAGCCCCAGAACCGTGGCGAAAATATTGATGAACACAGTGTTTTTCAGCGGATCGGCCAGAACTTCTTTCGCCGGCCTGTCATATTCGTAGCTGTATCCCAGGTTCCCCTGAAGAATTCCGTTGTACTTTCCGTTGATGGGCCCCAGGCCGATCCAGCCCAGATAGCGCACCAACACATTCTGATCCGTCCCCAGCTCTTTTCTCAGTTCCTCTATCCTTGCCAGGTACAGCTCAGTGGCGTTTTCCGTGGTCTTAAGCCCTTTCCTGTAAGGTTCCGCCTCGGCCACGGCCCGGTCAAAGGGAATGAGAGAGTACACGAAGAACATGAGGAAGGAGAGAATCAGGAGGACTACAACCATATAGCCAAACCTTTTCAGTATATACTTGCCCATATCATACCCCATTTCTGATAATGATGTAAAAAGGGGCAGTCGTCTTGACGGCCGCCCCACTCCAAATCTCAAACCTGTCGTTTAGAAGCCCTTTACATTTGCGTACAGAAGAGCCGCAGCCGGACCGCGGAACGGACTGGTATGGAAATTCTCAATCTTGGAATTGAAGACATCATAGTAGTAATTGGAGTACAGAGGGATATCGGGCATCAGCTCGTTCCATCTCTCTACGTAGCCCATGTACCACTGGTTGAACTCATCCTCCGTGGCGGCATTGTATACCATTGCCATGGACAGATAGTCCATGCCCAGCTTGTCGCCGGAAGCTTCCACGGCAGCCTCATAACTGAGCTTCTCGCCTTTCAGGTCATAAGGGAAGTCCAGGTCATAAGGGTCATAGAGCTTGTTGGAAGAGTTGGTGAACCATGCAGGGTCATGGGACCACTGATAGGAAGTGTCAAGGTTCGTCAGCGCCGAAAAGCCGGTAGCCAGGTTGTACATGCCATAGGTGGGAACGCCATTGTAGCCGTAGCTGGGCTCACGGTAGATCTCACCGAGAAGCTTGTTGAAATCGCCTGTGGTGGAACGGATTACCATGCCTGCCGCTGCCAGGTCGGAACTGTTGGCCAGGGTGGTGGAAATCAGGTCAGTCACTTCGTTGGGAGTGGAACCGAACCAGTTGATGGCCAGAGGCATATAGTACTCGCCGCCGATCTCTACAGTTTCATAGGTCACGCCGTCTGTGTTGGAAACGGAAGCGTAGGTCTTATTGGCGCCGTCCAGGGCGTTCGCCTCTTCGGCGGTCAGCTTCTTGTAACGGACCGCATCGACTCCGTCAGCGCCCTCCACGAAGTCTTCCCCCTTGGAGTTGTAGATCCATCCGCCCTGCTCCAGGAGCGCTTTCGCGGTCTCGGGAGAGAAAGAGTAATCAATTAGCTCGACGTCATCCTGTACCGCTTTCCAGGGACCAAGGTCAGGGCTGTAAGGGCCGTCCACCACCACGCCGTAGCCGCCGGTAAAGGTCTGGCAGAACTCGGTACGGTTCAGCAGATAAGCAATTGCCTGGCGCACTTCCTGGAACATGGTAGGACCAAAGTCGCAGTCGAACTGGATTTTGCCGTAACCGGCTCTCTGATAGTGGACTTCGGAGAAATTCTCGCCGTCCACCACTGCCAGGGCAGCGGTGGTGTCCTTGCCGCCTGTGACCTCGCCCAGGATATCGGTGCCGCCGCTGGTAAGCTCCTCCAGCTGGGTTTCCTGAATCAGCTTCACATAGACAATGGTCTCGATGGAGGGAGTCTGTCCCTCGTAATTGCCCTTGAATTCGGGATTCAGGGTCAGGGTGGCCTGCTTTGTGGAGGCATCCCAGTCGGAGACCACATAGGGGCCGGAGAAAGGATACTTGGTCAGATCATAACGGTTCTCCTCGATTTCCTTTGCCTTTACAAAGCTGTCGCCGTCCTTTTCATAGAAATTCCCGGTCAGATATGCGCCGTTGCCGTCGTCTGCGATATCCACGCCCTCACCCAAAAACAGGCCCATGGGATAGGGGTCGAGACCGGCATAAGTATAGGCGAAGTAATAGGGATAATAATCGGAAGATACCGTCACGGAATAGCTGTAGTCGCTCAAAAGGCGGACGCCCGCGAACTCCTTGGAAGTGCCCTCCGCTTCTTCGCCTGTGTAGGCATGGAATTCATCAAATCCTATAAATGCATTGCCTGCCATGCCCGGATGCCCTGCCTCCATGGCAACGGGGCTGGAAAAAGCCAGAGCCCTTACCAGGTAATTCTTGGCGGTGATGGGCGTGCCGTCGCTGAAAGTCAGCCCCTCGTTGATTTCCACGGTGAAAGTGGCTGTGCCGTCTTCGTTTTCCGTCTTCGTGTGGCTTTTTACGGCAGTGTCGTTCCACACCAGATTGCCGTCTTCCGCCACTTCCTGGGTTCCGTATCCTATGGTCAGACGCCCGATATCCTGGTCGGACGCGCCCACGGAGCTGGTGCCCCAGCCCGGATAGCGGAAATCGCCGGTCAGGTCGGTGGTGTTGCCCATGATGACCTTGTTCTCGTAAGTGCCGTCGCCTGCCGCGGCAGAACCCTCATCTGGGGGGGCACTTTCCGAACCCTCATCGGATGACGGCGCCTCGTCAGATTCAGCCTGGCTTGACGAATCGCTGCTCTCTGTCGGCGTGCCGCCGTTTCCGCAGGCCGCCATACTCATGGCCATGGCGGATGCCAGCAGAAGAGCAAGTAGCTTTCTTCTTTTCATAATGATTTTTTCCTCCTATATTTGTAATCCTGGATATGATACGCGCAGCATTGAATACTTGTATACAATAAAACGCGGCATAATACCAGTCCAATTTAGTATAAATTACACTTCTGTAATTGTCAAGATTTTTTTGTCTATTTCTTAACACAAGACAGTGAATTGTAGTATAGAATGCCAAACGTTTTTGGTCATTTTCACCCATATTATCTTTATTTTTCCTCTTTATTCAAACGATATGAAATATATTCCGACAAACATTTCAGAAAAAGTGCCAAAACAGGAATGCGAGAATTTTATAAAATATGCAAAACGCATATTATGCCATTTTTCGTAAAAATGAAGCGGAATTGATTTCGGTATGATAATCGTACGGCAACAGGTTTTCAGATATTTGTCTGTATGAATGCGTTCAGCTTGTCGCTGGCCGCCCTCTTCTGTTCCTCAAAGCTGTGGGCATAGATGTTCATTGTGGTGGAACAGCTGGCATGGCCCAGATATTTCGAGATATCTACGATATTCACGTCCAGATAGTTCAAAAGCGTCGCACAGGAATGCCTCAGACCATGAAGAGGGATGGCGGGAAGCGCCTCCAGCCCCTCCTGCCGCGCCTCCTGCGGATGTATCTCCACCCAACGGTTATAGCGTTTCAGATGTTTTACAAAGTATTGATAGGTAGTCGTATGCCCCATGAGTTTTCCGTCCGACTGGATGAAAAGATTGCCGTTTCCGCTCCACCTGCTGCCCATAGTCTTTTTCAGAGCATTGTATTCCTGACGATATTGCGTCAGCACAGGCAATATGCTTTCAGGGAAAGGCACCCTGCGCACAGCTGTCTGGCTTTTGGGCGCTTTATAGCCGAATCCCTCCCGGGTTCTGCCTATGGCTTTCGTAATAGATATCTCCCGGGTCTCGAAATTAATATCCTCCCAATTCAGCGCAAGAGTCTCCCCTTTCCGAAATCCGCAGAAGATGGACAGCATGAAGAAGACCCTGAACTGGACCGGTACAGTATATTCCCTGCTCTCTGCCGGATAGGACAGATTAAGGGATTTCAGAAAAATCAGGGATTGCCGGGGCGTAAAATAGCGAAGCTCCTGCTTCTGTTTCTGCTTGGGCTTTCTGGCATCCCTGCAGGGATTCCCATCCAGGATATTCCAGCGCACGGCAGTCTGGAAAATGCAGCTGAGCACATTCGCGTAGCGCCGGATCGTCCCGGCGGAATATTCGTCAGCCAGCATCCCATAAAAGGTCTCGATATCCGATGTCCTCACGCAGGCAAGCTTATATGCCTTGAAAAAGGGGAGGATTCTGCTCCGGAGCAGCTGCTCATATCCCACATAAGTGCCATAAGCCAGCTCCTCTTTCACACTGTCCAGCCATTTACCGGCGAAATTCTCAAATGATATTTTCGCTGAATTGCAGCTGCAGCCGTATTTCAGTCTGTCCTCCATATCCATGGCGTATTTCAGCGCTTCTTTCTCCTGCTGCCTTGTGCTTGCAGACTGATTGACCGAATAAGTCAAATTCTTGACCAGCTTATTGCCCTGGCTGTCATATCCAAGACAGATGACGATACGATAGACGACCCTCCCGTTTTTATGTGTGATTCTCTTTAGTGATGGCATACTCTCAACACCTCTTTCTCTTTTTTTGTAAGCCGGATTATATCAAGCCGTTTTCCAAAAGTCCAGATTCCTATGCAATGCCGCAGCGATACCTCCGCACAGATTCCGGGATGAGAATAGTATAAAGGAACTGTACAGTCCGTGCGCTTATGACGGATTCTTATGGGATTATCCGGGCATCATTCGCAGGCTGAGTGTAATTTATACTATCTTACGATAACTGTATACACCGGTACATTGTATACAAGTATTCACAAGACGGTATACGAATCAAAACGGCTTACAGTTATAGTTATGGCACTTTCAACATTTTTAAAAAGTAAAGAAGGAGGAAGACTATGAAAAAGTGCAAAGCACAAAAAGTGCTGGCATGTGTGCTGACAGCCTCTATGGTGTTCGGTCTGGCTGCCTGCGGCAATGACAATAGCGGATCATCTGCTGATTCATCATCGGCTGCAGACAGCGGGGAGAGCAGCGCCGCAGAAGAGAGCAGTGCGGAAGATGCCGGCGAATCCACTGAGGAAAGCGAAGGCGGAGAAGTCGCGGAGGACGGTGTGTATACCGGACCCGATTGGGCTGCCATCGACGCCATGAGCTATGATGAGAAGTCCGATGCCCTGTATGACTACAACCTGGGCGAATTCAACGAGCACTATCAGGCGGCGAAGCAGGAGGTGGATGATCTTGACCTGCGCATGGCCCTGATGGCTGTTTCCGAGGCGAAACTCCTGGAGTCCGGCGTATTCCTGCCGATTCAGAGCAACGGCGGCGCCTATGCCATGACCCGCGTGGTGCCCCGCAGCATCTCTACCGTTCTCTGGGGACTGGACGAGTACAAATGGCATAACGTACTGGTTGCCAATGAATTGCTGAAATCCGAGGACAGAGCGGAACTGATTTCCATCTGGGGAGGGTCGGAGTCTGCGGACGCATGGCTTGACAGCGCCAGAGCTTTCCTGGATGAGAAGGGCTATACGCTGAACGATACCTATAACTTTGCCAGCAGCTATGAGCTGGCCACCTGGGACGTGATTGCCACCAGCCAGACCAGTGACTCTTACTTCGTTGCCTGTACATATACAGGACTGCTGGAGTATGACTCACTGAACCAGCAGCAGCCCGCTCTGGCTGAGAGCTATGAGGTTTCCGAGGACGGCCTGACTTATACGTTCCACATCCGTCCCGGCGTGAACTGGGTGGATCAGCAGGGCCGTGTCCTGGGCGAAGTGACCGCTGACGACTGGGTTGCCTCCCTGCAGCATCTGGCTGACAATGACGGTGAGCTGGGCTATCTGATGAGCGCCGACGGCGGCTGCGGCATCAAGAATTATGACGCATGGGTCAACGGCGAGATTGCGGACTTCTCTGAGGTAGGCGTTGAGGCTGTGGATGACCACACGCTTGTCTACACACTGGAAGCTCCGTTCCCTGCTTTCCTGACCATGCTGGGATATGGCTGCTTTGCTCCCCTGAACCGTTCTTTCTATAAGTCCCAGGGCGGCACTTTCTCCGCGGAGGGCGATGAGTACACTCCCGGCAATTACGGCACCAGCCCCAGCAACATCGCATACTGCGGCGCTTACCTGATCACCAACTACACCGAGCAGAATGTGACCAGCTATGCGGCCAACCCCGAGTACTGGAATCCGGAGGCGGTGAACACCCATGCTGTGAATATCTACTTTAACGATGGCTCCGATACGACTCGTTCCTATAATGAGGCGAAGGACAATACCATTGCCGGAGCAGGCTTCAACTCTTCCACACTGGTGCTTGCCCGTGAGGAGATTCCCGAGGGAGAGGAAGCGACTTACTTCGACCTGTATCATTACACCAGCGCTACCGATGCTACCACTTTCTGCGGCTGGATGAACGTGAACCGCGCTACCTGGACCAACTACAATGACACCAGCGTAGGCGTTTCCACGCAGACAGACGAGGATAAGGAAAGGACAAAAGCCGCTATGAGCAACCAGAACTTCCGTCTTGCTCTGGCAATGGCATTTGACCGCGGAGGCTATTGCGCGGCGTCCGTAGGAGAGGAACTGAAATATACCAGCCTCAGGAATTCCTATACGCCCGGAACGTTCCTGACCGCAGAGAACGAGGTGACGGTGGACATCAACGGCGAGAGCAGGACTTTCCCTGCAGGAACCTATTACGGAGAGATCATGCAGGCCCAGCTGGATGCGGACGGCGTTCCCATCAAAGTGTGGGATCCTACCGCGGATGACGGCGTGGGATCTGGCGACGGCTTCGACGGCTGGTACAATGCAGATAACGCTGTGGCGTTCCTGGATGCCGCTATCGCTGAGCTGGCACAGGTGGGCGTAGAGGTTTCCGCTGAGAACCCTATCTACATCGATGCGCCGACTCCTCTTTATAATGAGTCTATGAACAATCAGAAGAATGTGTTCAAGCAGTCTGTCGAGAGCGTACTGGGCGGAAAGGTAATCGTGAACCTGGTGGGATATGAGGATTCTACAGGTTACAGTGACTGCTATTACCGTACCAGCAACGGCGCTGAGATGAACTATGACGTAAACGCCGGCGGTTCCGGATGGGGCCCTGACTATGGCGATGCGCAGTCCTACCTTGATACCATCCAGCCTTATGCTTACATGGACAGGAATATTGGATTGTACTAAGATGCAGCAGTGAATAAATGGATGAATGCATTCCATTGGAAGGAAATCATTCCAGTCAAAAGCACTGACGGGAGGGCGGAGGAGTCTTACTTCTCCGCGCTTCCTTATATAACGGAAATAGGAGAAGTGCATTCCGATAAAATGTGCTTCTTCCATGGAAGAATAGTATTCCGACCGGGGAATACCATTCCATGGAAGAGGCGCATTCCAATGGACGAATACATTCCATAAAAAAGAGCGTTTCAGGGAAGGGATAAGAAAGTGGCGAAATATATACTGCAACGAATCATAAAAGGTATACTCTCTGCGGTCTGCGTGGTAGTTCTTATCATGATACTTGTGTATTCTCTGATGGAGCGGAGCGTAATCTTCGCGGGCGACAGCAATTACAGCAAGACCCAGAGCAATGCGAGAATCACCTATGAACAGACCCGGTATGAGGCTTTCGGCTATGTGGATTATGTGAACTATTCCGAATATATCAATGAGCTGATAAAAAGGGGAGAACTTGACGAGGAGTCAAGGAAAGACGCGGCCTTTGTAGCGGCCACGCCGGAGCAGGACTCCGAGACCGCGGCTGCCTATATTGAGAAGTTTACTCAGGAATACGAGGCCGGGGGCTACACGGTCGTGCGCCTGGACGCGGACAAGAAGACCAACGGAAGAGTGAAGGACGGCGGACAGGCCACCATCTTTGCCACCAGGGATAAGCCTATCATCAGCCGTGTCATTTCCTATTTTACGGGAATCTTCTTCATCGACAACATTCACTATGTGGATGAGTCCACGGACATCGGAAAACGGGGACTTACCTTTACACTGCATGATCCGCTCTATGGCGGGGAGAAATTCTCTCCGGCCATTATCGGAAACGGCACGAAACACAAATATCTGCTTTATTTCGATAATAAATTCCCTTGGATTCATCAGAACCTTCTGACGCTGAATCTGGGAGAATCCTATACGGTGAACCGCGGCGTGGATGTATTCGAGACCATGACCGCCTCCCAGGGCAGCTATGTGCTGAGCACGGTCAGCTATCCAACGGGGCATGTGGAGCAGAGTGCGGACGACCTGCACACGGCCACATATGCGGAGGGGTCCCTGGCGCTGAGCGATATGTATGCCGGCAGGTTCGTGGATGATTATACCCACACGATCACCCACAAGAACAGCATGTCGAAAATGGGATATTCCTTTGTGATCGGTATCATCTCCACTATTTTGGCATATGCGCTGGGCCTTCCCATCGGGATTCTGATGGCCCGGTTCAAAAACGGCCTTCTGGACAGAATCGGCACCGTGTATATCATCTTTATTATCGCGGTACCGTCCCTGGCATATATTTTCCTGTTCAAGGCGATTGGCGGAAGCATCTTCAAGCTGCCCACCCTGTTCGACATGGATTCCGGCAACAAGCTGATGTTCGTCCTGCCCATCATATCCCTGGCTCTGCCCAGCGTGGCCAATCTGATGAAATGGATGCGCCGCTATATGATCGACCAGATGAACAGCGACTATGTAAAGTTCGCAAGGTCAGGGGGGCTTAGCGAGACGGAGATATTTACGAAGCATATCTGGAAGAACGCGGCCATTCCCATTGTCCACGGCATTCCGGGGAGCATCCTCTTCGCCATGACGGGAGCCATCATCACCGAGCGCGTGTACTCGGTTCCCGGCGCGGGCAATCTGCTGACCCAGGCCATCAATAAGTATGACAATGGCGTAATCGTAGGCGTCACCCTGTTCTACGCGCTGCTGACGGTAGTATCCATACTTTTGGGCGATATCCTGATGTCCAGCGTGGATCCGAGAATTTCGTTTACATCAAAAGGTAGGTGACCGACATGTACGAGGAATTGAAAAACAAGACAGGCTTAAAGACCGAGGAGCTGTTCAGCCCCGTGGCCCACAGCGACACGGAATCCGAAAGAATCGCGGCTCCGCGGTACTCCTACTGGAAGTCCGTGCTGCGTGTGTTCTTCCGGAATAAGATTAATATCGTGATATTGTGCTTCCTGCTGTTCGTGATTGCGTTCGCCTATATCTATCCTGCGGTGACGGAGTACGACCCTTACGCCAATCTGATGGATACCACCGGCAAGCATCTGTCTCCCGGCGGCGCCATAGAGCATTTCGGCTTCAACCTGAAGTGGATCCTGGGTTCAGGGGCCTCTGGTGAGCCTACCTTTGACGCGGTCTGGAACGGGGCTCGGATATCCATATCCCTGGCTCTGGTCTGCGCCGCCATCAACATGGTCATCGGCGTGCTGCTGGGAGCGGTATGGGGCTTCTCCAAGAAAGTGGACATGGTCATGATGGAGGTCTACAACATCATCGCGAACGTACCTATGATTCTGATTATTTCGGTGCTTTCCATGCTGTTTTCACCTACTTTCTGGACCATGGTGTTCGCGCTTACGATTGTGGGATGGCTGGGCATCGCGTATTTCATCCGTACCCAGGTGCTGATCATCCGCGACAGGGAATATAACCTGGCCTCCAGGTGTCTTGGCACATCCACGTTCAAGATTGCCCTGAAGAATATTCTGCCCTTTATGACATCCATCATCGTGACCCTGCTGGCCACAGAGCTTCCGTCCTATATCTCCTACGAGGTGTTCCTGGCCTATATAGGCATGGGCATGAGCGACATGTCCCTGGGACGTCTGATTTATTCGGCAGAGGCGGCTATGGTGACGCCGGGCTGGGAGCTGGAATTCTGGAGTCCTGTGGCAATCGTTTCCATCATTACCATCGTGCTGTATGTGGTGGGACAGAATCTGGGCGACGCATCCGATCCCCGGACGCATATGTAGGAGGTACATTATGGATAAGAAGAAAGTATTGCTGTCCGTCGGGAACCTGGAGGTAAAATTCCGTGTCCGCGGACGGATTCTGAAGGCCATTCGAGGGATATCCCTGGATATCTATGAGAATGAGTCCATTGCCATCGTGGGCGAGTCCGGATCGGGTAAATCTGTTTTTACCAAAACCTTTGCCGGCATGCTGGATTCCAACGGCTTTGTCAGCAATGGGCATATCATCTTCCGGGACGAGGAATTGTCGGATACCCGCGCACAGTTGAACGACATGGCGCGTCGGAGCATCGCTTCCTTTAAAGAAAAACTGGACGCTTTTTCCAAGCTGGAGCCTGGCGCCGGCCTGTATCGGGAGATGCTGGCCCTGCAGGCGGAGAAAAGAGAACGCTCCTCCATAGGCGAGGAGGAGCGGGCGGCCCAGGAGAAAGAGCTTAATGAGCTACGCTTCCGGAGGACGGAAGTCTACAACCGCAGGACGGCCCTGGACCGCACCAAGGACAGGGCAGAGATAAAGCGCGCCCAGGAGGAAATCTCCAAACTGGATGCCCAGATAAAAGAGCTGGAAAACCGTAATAAGGAAGAGCAGCGCAGACAAAAAGAGGCTGCCGCCCGGGACACGGAGTACCAGCAGCAGTATGCCAGGCGGGAGGCTGAGCTGAAAGCGAAGTATGACAAGCTGACCCAGGCCGAGATTTCCCCGGCCGTTTCGGAGCGGAACGAGACCCTGGCCAAGGAGATTTACCTGTCCGTCGCCAGAGGTGACCTGATACGCCGCAGAAGAGTCACCAAAAAGCTGCTGGATGCTTTTCGGGAGGCCATGAAGCTGGGAATCGACTGGAAGGATGAGACACAGCGCAACGGCATCTACGACGGCATCACCCCCAGGGTGAAATATGTCAGCGAGACAGCCACCGAGCTGACCGGCAGCTGCATCCTGGATTTGTCTTCCATGCAGTTCCCCAAGGACTGGGCCCAGATCCGCGGGACGAAGATTGCCACCGTATTCCAGGATCCCATGACATCCCTGAACCCTATCATCACCATCGGGAAGCAGATTTCCTCGATTATCGTAAAGCACCAGAACTGCTCCGAGGCCCAGGCCAGGGCCCAGGCTCTGGATTTGATGGAGAAGGTAGGCATTCCCAATCCCGCCGCCCGTTATGACGACTATCCGTTCCAGTATTCCGGCGGTATGCGCCAGCGCATTGTCATAGCCATCGCGCTTTCCTGCCAGCCGAAGATTCTAATCTGCGACGAGCCTACTACAGCGCTGGACGTGACTATGCAGGCCCAGATTCTGCAGCTGATCAAGGATTTGCAGAAAGAATTTAACTACACGATTGTCTTCATTACCCACGACCTGGGCGTCGTGGCCAATATCGCAGACCGTGTGGCTGTGATGTACGGCGGACAGATCATCGAGCTGGGAACCGTGGAGGATGTGTTCTATGATCCCCGCCATCCGTACACATGGGCGTTGCTGTCCTCGCTGCCACAGCTGGCGGACCGCAATACGGAGCTGTACTCCATCACGGGTACGCCTCCTTCCCTCTATAATGAGATTACGGGAGATGCCTTTGCTCCCAGGAACCCATATTGCATGAAGATAGATACACTGTTGGAGCCGCCTATGTTCCAGGTGAACGACACGCATTTTGCCAAGACGTGGCTGCTGGATCCGGATGCTCCGAAAATCGAGAAGCCGGCGGTTATCTGCAATCTCCATGAGAGGCTCATGCAGGCATATAATATTCAGGGGGTGTGATTGTGTCCATGTTTAATTCAAATTCAAAAGCAAATACCGCCGCCGCATTTCCCGAGCATGGCCCGCTGGACAAAAACGGAAGAGAAATCCTGCTGTCGGTCAAGAACGTAGACATTACTTTCGGAAAAAAGGACAATGCGGTGAAAGCCGTGCAGAACGTTTCCTTTGATATATACAAAGGAGAGACATTCTCCCTGGTGGGAGAGTCCGGATCGGGCAAGACCACCGTGGGCCGGGCCGTCATCCGGGTAAATTCGCTGGCGGGCGGTGAAATCCTGTATAAGGGCGTCCGTATATCGGGCAAGATTCCCCGTTCCCTGGACCGCAGCGTGATTCGGAATATCCAGATGGTGTTCCAGGATCCGGCGGCCTCTCTGAACGACAGGGCGACGGTGGATTATATTATCTCGGAGGGACTGTACAATTTCCATCTCTTTTCCAGCAAGGCTGAGCGTCAGCAGAAAGTGGAAAAGATGATTAATGAGGTGGGGCTCCTGCCGGAGCATCTGACCAGGTACCCGCATGAGTTCTCCGGCGGACAGCGCCAGCGCATCGGCATTGCCCGCGCCATGGTCATGGAGCCGGAGCTGGTGGTGGCGGACGAACCCATTTCCGCACTGGATGTGTCCATCCGCGCCCAGGTGCTGAACCTGATGAAGAAATTCCAGCGCGAGAAGAAGATTACCTATCTCTTCATTGCCCATGACCTTTCTGTGGTACGGTTCATTTCTGACCGGATAGGCGTCATTTATAAGGGCAGGATTGTAGAAATCGCGGAATCGGAGGAACTTTTCAACTTCCCTCTGCATCCCTACACCCACTCCCTGATTTCGGCTATCCCCATTCCGGATCCGCAGCTGGAGAAGAACAAGGTGCTCTATACCTATGACCCCTCCATGCATGATTACAGTAAAGAGCAGCCGGAACTGGTGAACATCGGCCACGACCATTATGTCTATGGGAGCAAAAAGGAGATAGAGGAATATAAGGCCCTCAGGGATAATAACGAGCCGGTGAAATCCATCACCATAGCCTTTTCCGGTTCCGAAAAAACCCGGGAAGCGCAGGCGGCGGAGACGGCTGTCCCCAAGGAGGGAATTCAGCTTCCGCCTGTGCATGATACAGGATTCTTCCTCTACAAGCTTTTGTCTTTCTTCCTGCCGGTACCCGGACTGATTGCCGCCTTTTTATTCAGGCGCGTCAATTATATCCGCAATTACAAGGCATGTAAGAAAGGCGCTGTTGCCGGCCTGATTACGCTGGGCGTAGTCGGCGTCCTCTTCCTGCTGTTGTTATGGCTGGCGGTAATATGAAAGTCAAAATAATTTGAGATTCTGAGACGCACGGGAGTTCAAGGACTCCCGTGTGCGGCGTCAGAAGAAAAATGGAAAGATAGGGAGGGTAATTTGAGGGAGACCAGAACCGGAGGGAAAGGAAGAGACTTCCCTCACCCAAAACCAGTGAACAAGATTGAACTTTCCACAGAGCATGGGCGTCTGAGGCTGATTCTGACCATTGTGTTTCTGGCAATCGGAGCAGCGGCCATTGCCTATGGCGTGTCCGGCCTGTCGTCAAAGGAGGCAGGGTGGACTGAAATAGAAGTCAGTTCTTCGGAATTAAACTGCAGCGCCGATTTTGTGTTCCTGTATTGCCTGGGAGAGAGCGGTGTTTCGGCCACAGCTGAGAACAAGGCCATTACCGCATGCTATTCCGACGCCACAGAATATGCTTTCCGGATGTTCACAAATGATGTGGAATATGAGGACAGCCACAATATGCACTATATCAATCGCCATCCGAACGAGGAGATAGAAGTGGATGAGGTCCTCTACCGGGCATTTTCCCTGATTCAGGAATCCGGGGACAGAAGCCTTTATCTGGGGCCTGTCTATGAACAGTACAATGGCCTGTTCAACTGTACGGAAGAATATCAGACAGTGGAATACGATCCCTATCTGAATCAGGAGACGGCAGATTACTATGCCGCCATAGCAGGCTTTGCGGGCGACGAACAGATAATAACCTAAAAGTCGAATAATCAGTACTCAAAACATCAGAACGCTGGAACCCCCAGTTTGTCAAGAAATAATTGGTCCC